>CAZIVY010000704.1:0-13149 GCA_964542505.1 uncultured Rhodospirillaceae bacterium | reverse complement strand
CCGCGGCGGCCGAGGCCGATGCGCTTGGCGAACACCGAGCGCTGGCGGGCGTAGTTGGGCGCCACCATCGGATAGTCGGGCGGCAAACCCCATTTGGAACGGTATTCTTCCGGGGTCATGCTGTGAGTGGAGCGCAAGTAGCGCTTCAGCATCTTCAATTTCTTGCCGTCTTCGAGGCAAAAAATGAAATCCGGCGTGATGGACTTCTTGATCGGCACCGCCGGCCGCAGCGATCCAACGCCGCCAAGTGTGCCGGAGGCATGCTCGAGCGCCTGATGGACGCCCTTGATGATGTCGGAAATTTGTGTCGCCGCCACGTTATTGTGACCGACATACGCGGCCACGATTTCGGCGGTCATGCGCAGCAATCCGCCGCGAGGTGGGTCGTTGCTTTGGGTGTCGGACATGGCGCCTCTTTCTGTTTCACCGGATCGTTATGTTACTGATTAATATACTCAAGTTTTATTGGTTCGTCCAGTAAAGCGAAGTAATAATGACACGAAATGCGCTTGTCAAGCGAATGGCCGCCGCTCGCGCCAGGTTGTCGCGCCGGCCGATTCCGGCGGATTGGGGCGGGGCGGGGCGGGGCGGGCTGACAAGGCGCTGGAAGCTGTGATAGAAAACTTTTTTCCGCCGCGATCGCAGGGCCGCCGCCGCTTCGTCTCATGGCCGCAGAAACCATCGCCGTTGCCGCCGATCATGCGGGCTACGAATTGAAAACCGTGCTGAAGGACGAGTTGATTCGCATGGGCTATGAGGTTGTCGATCTGGGCACGCAAGGGCCGGCGTCGGTGGATTACCCCGACTTCGGCGCCGCGGCGGCGCGGGCCATCGCCGAGGGTAGGGTCCAGCGCGCGGTGATCGTCTGCGGCAGCGGCATCGGCATATCCATCGCCGCCAACCGCAACCCGGCGGCACGGGCGGCGCTTTGCCACGACGCGGCCACGGCCCGGCTGGCGCGCCAGCACAACGACGCGAACATTCTGGCGCTGGGCGCCCGCACCACCGGCGTCGAAACCGCCAAGGATTGCCTGCGCGTCTTCCTCACCACGCCCTTCGAGGGTGGACGCCATAGCGGCCGCGTCGCCAAGCTGGGCGCCGCGTTCGATCGAAATTCCTGACCCCGCCGGAGCACCCGATGCCGCGATCCACGGCCGCAATCGCCGCACTCAGCCGAGGATTTTTCGACGCGCCGCTGGCTGAGGCCGATGCGGAAATCCATCGCGTTGTCCTGGCCGAACTTCGCCGCCAGCAGGAGCAGATCGAGCTGATCGCGTCCGAGAACATCGTCAGCCGGGCGGTGTTGCAGGCCATGGGCACGGCGCTCACCAACAAGTACGCCGAGGGCTATCCGGGCACGCGCTATTACGGCGGGTGCGAGGAAGTGGACGTGGCCGAGCAACTGGCCATCGACCGGGCCAAGGCCTTGTTCGGCTGCGCCTACGCCAACGTGCAGCCGCATTCTGGATCGCAAGCGAACCAAGGCGTGCTGCTGGCGTTACTAAAGCCGGGCGACAGCATCCTCGGCATGTCGTTGGCGGCCGGCGGCCATTTGACCCATGGGGCGGCGCCCAATCTGTCCGGTAAATGGTTCAAGCCGGCCTTTTACGGCGTGCGGCGCCAGGATGGCCGCATCGACCATGACGAAGTCGAGCGCGTGGCGGGCGAGCATCGCCCGAAACTGATCATCGCCGGCGGTTCCGCCTATTCGCGCATCATCGATTTCGCCCGCTTCCGCGCCATTGCCGACAGCGTCGGTGCCTACCTGATGGTGGACATGGCCCATTTCGCCGGCCAGGTGGCGGCGGGCCTTTATCCGAGCCCGCTGCCGCACGCGCACGTGGTCACCACCACGACGCACAAGACGCTGCGCGGCCCGCGCGGGGGCATGATCCTGGCCAACGACGCGGAGATCGGCAAGAAACTCAACAGCGCCATGTTCCCGGGCCTTCAGGGCGGACCGCTGATGCACGTCATCGCCGCCAAGGCGGTGGCGCTGGGCGAGGCGCTGAAACCGGAGTTCCGCGACTATATGCGGGCGGTTGTGGACAACGCCGCCATGCTGGCGCGGACCCTGGCGGAGCGTGGCCTCGACATCGTCTCCGGGGGAACCGACAGTCATTTGCTGCTGGTGGACCTGCGGCCCAAGGGCTTGAAAGGCAATATGGCGGAAAAGTCGCTGGAGCGGGCGGGCATGACGTGCAACAAGAACGGCATCCCGTTCGATCCGGAAAAGCCGACGGTGACGTCGGGTGTCCGGCTGGGAACGCCGGCGGGTACGACGCGGGGATTCGGCACGCCCGAGTTCCGGCTCGTGGGCGGGTGGATCGCCGACGTCTTGGATGGCTTGGCCGCCCATCCCGACGATAACGGGCGGGCGGAAGTAGCGGCGGCCGAACAGGCGCTGGCGTTGTGCCGGCGCTTCCCCATCTATGGCGGTCTCGGCTAGAAACCGGCCGAGACGGGCAAGAGGGGTAAGGGGGGCGACGGGGAATGCGCTGTCCGTTTTGCGGCCACGACGACACGCAGGTCAAGGACTCGCGGCCGACCGAGGACAACACCGCCATTCGACGCCGGCGGTATTGCCCCAGTTGCGGCGCCCGGTTCACCACCTTCGAGCGCATCCAGTTGCGCGAGCTGACGGTGATCAAGAAGGGCGGCGAGCGGGTGCCCTTCGACCGCGACAAGCTCGCCCGTTCCATCTCCATCGCCACCCGCAAGCGCCCGGTCGAGCCGGAGCGCGTGGAGCGCCTGATCAATTCCATCGTCCGCCGCCTGGAAAGCGCCGGCGAGAGCGAAGTGACCTCGGAAATGATCGGCGAGCTGGTCATGGAGGGCTTGGCGGCCCTCGATTCGGTCGCCTATGTGCGCTTCGCCTCGGTCTACCGGAATTTCCGCGAAGCCAAGGATTTCGAGGACTTTGTCGGCAAGATCGGTGTCGGCCACGACCGCGACTGACGAGAACCAGCGCGCCGGCGACCGCCGGTTCATGCGCCAGGCGCTGGTGCTGGCGCGCCGGGCCGAAGGCACTACGTCTCCCAATCCTTGGGTCGGCTGCCTGCTGGTGCGCGACGGCGCCGTGGTGGGGCGCGGCTGGACCCAGGAAGGCGGCAGGCCTCACGCCGAAACCGAGGCGTTGCGCCGCGCCGGCGGGGCCGCCAAGGGCGCCACCGCCTATGTGACGCTGGAACCCTGCGCCCATCATGGCCAGACCGGCCCGTGCGCCGACGCTTTGCTCGCCGCCGGCATAACTCGTTGCGTCGTCGCCATCGAGGATCCCGACCGGCGGGTCGCCGGCGCCGGCCTGCGCAAATTGCGCTTGGGCAAGGCGGCGGTCACTACCGGCGTCCTGGCGGACGAGGCGAAATCGCTGTTGGCGGGCTATTTGCTGCGCCAGATCGACGGGCGGCCGCTGGTGACGCTGAAGCTGGCGGCGACCCTCGACGGGCGCATCGCCACCCGCGGCGGCGAAAGCCGGTGGATCACGGGCGAGGCGTCGCGGGTGCGCGCGCATCTGCTGCGCGCCCGCCACGAGGCGGTGCTGGTGGGCTTCGGCACCGCCCTGGCCGATGACCCGGAGCTGAACTGCCGGGTTCCGGGACTAGAAAACCGCTCGCCGGTGCGCGTGATTCTCGACGGGGACTTGCGCCTGCCCATGACCAGCCGGGTGGTGCAAACGGCGCGCTCGCTTCCCACCTGGCTGATTACCAGCGCCGACGCGGATCCAGGCCGGCGCGGCGCCTATGCCGCGGCCGGGGTGGAATTCATCGATGTCGCCCGCGACGCCGACCGCAGGCCCGATTTGCACCAGGCCATGGCCCGCTTGGCGCAGCGGGGCATCAGCAGCCTGTTGCTGGAAGGGGGCAGCCGGCTGGCGGCGGCGCTGCTGCACGCCGGACTGGTGGATCGCCTGGCCTGGTTCAGCGCGCCACGCCTGATCGGCGGCGACGGGGTGGCGGCCGTGGGATCCTTTGGCCTGACGCGGCTGGCGGATTCCTTGCCCTGGCGGCGCACGGACACGGAGGCGGTGGGGGACGACCTACTGGAAACCTTCGAGCGGCCCGGCTAAGTAATGGATGATGTTTACCGGAATTGTCACCGACCTAGGCGAGGTGCGGGCGCTGGATCAAGAGGGGGAAATCCGCTTGACGGTCGCCACCGGCTACGAAACCGCGACCATCGCCATTGGCGCGTCCATCGCCTGTAACGGCGTGTGCCTGACGGTGATCGACAAGGGCCCCGACTGGTTTGCAGCGCAGGTGTCGGGAGCGACATTGGCGTGCACGACGCTGGGCGACTGGCGGGTGCGGCGGAAGATCAACCTCGAACGCTCGTTGCGGGTGGGCGACGAACTCGGCGGCCATATCGTCAGCGGTCACGTGGACGACGTGGGGAAGGTGGTGGCGGCGCAGCCCGAGGGCGAGTCGCTACGCTGCCTGATCGAGGTGGCGCCGACCGTGATCCCCTACATCGCGCCCAAGGGTGCGGTAACCGTGGACGGGGTGTCGCTGACGGTGAACGAGGTCATGGAACGGCGTTTCGGAGTCAACATCATTCCCCATACGCGCCGGACGACCAGCCTCGGTTCGCTGCGCGCCGGCGACAAAGTCAATATCGAGGTCGATGTGCTGGCGCGTTACGTGGCGCGCCTGGCGCGGGTGGAACATCAGTGAACGCCAGCGCGTATCTTTCCGACATCGAGGCGATCATCGATGACGCGCGGCGCGGGCGCATGGTCATCCTGGTGGACGACGAGGAACGGGAAAACGAAGGCGACCTCTACGTTCCCGCGTCCATGGCGACGCCGGAGGCGATCAATTTCATGGCCAAGCACGGGCGCGGCCTGATTTGCCTGGCGCTGGCGCGGCCGCGGGCGGAACAGCTTGGCCTGCAATTGATGGGCAAGGGAGACATGTCGCGCCATCAAACCGCCTTCACCGTGTCGATCGAGGCGCGCGAAGGGGTCACCACCGGCATTTCCGCCGCCGACCGCGCCCGCACCGTCGCCGTCGCCATCGATCCCAACAAGGGCCCGCAGGATATCGCCACGCCGGGGCACGTGTTTCCCATCGTGGCGCGCGACGGCGGCGTGCTGGTGCGCGCCGGCCATACGGAGACGGCGGTGGACATCGCGCGCCTGGCCGGCCTTTTTCCGGCGGGCGTGATCTGCGAGATCATGAACGACGACGGCACCATGGCGCGGCTGCCGGACCTGGTGAAGTTCGCGCAATTCCATGGGCTGAAGATCGGCACCATCGCCGACCTGATCGCCTATCGCCGGCGCAACGACAAGCTGGTGCAGCGGTTGACGGAAAGCGAACTCGACAGCATGTGGGGCGGACGCTTCCGCATGATCGTCTACCGCAACACGGTGGAATACGCGGAACATATCGCGCTGGTTAAAGGCGATATCGCCGGACCCGAGCCGGTGCTGGTGCGGATGCACGCGCTCAACGTGCTGGAGGACGTGCTGGGCGACCGCGGCGGCCGGGCCGGCGCGCTGCACGGCGCGATGCGCATGATCGAAAAAGCCGGGCGCGGCGTCGTCGTTCTCATCCGCGAGCCGCGGCCGACCGCTCTGTCGGATCGCGTGCGGCGCAAGCTCGGCGAAAGCGTCGAGCGCCCGCAAGAATTGCGCGACTACGGCATCGGCGCGCAAATCCTGCTCGACCTCGGCGTCAAGGACATGATTCTTCTGTCCAACGTCACCCGCACCATCATCGGGCTGGAAGGCTACGGCCTCAGCGTCGCCGAGACGCGCCCGATCATGGCCTGGCCCCACGACACCCGGGCGACGCCATGAACCAGTCGAAGCCGCATATCCTGGTGGTCGAGGCGCGCTTCTACGACGACATATCGGATGCCTTGTTCGCCGGCGCCCGCAAGGCGATGGAAGCCGCCGGGGCCAGCTTCGAGCGGGTGGCGGTGCCGGGCGCGTTGGAGATTCCGGCGGCGATACGTTTCGCTTTCGATGGCGCGCGCAGCGCGGCGGGCGCCAAGCGCTTCGACGGTTACGTGGCGCTGGGCTGCGTCATTCGCGGCGAGACCACGCATTACGACACCGTCGCCGGGGAAAGCTCGAGCGGTCTTCAATTGCTGGCGGTGAATTTCGGCCTGGCGATCGGCAACGGGATACTTACGGTCGAGAACGAAGATCAGGCTTTCGCCCGCGCCCGCGTCGATGGCCAGGACAAGGGCGGCGATGCCGCGCGCGCCGCGCTGGCCATGATCGCGCTGAAGCGCCAATTCGGAAATCCCGAAACTTGAGCGGCAGGATCAAGCCCGCGATCTTGTCCAGCCGCCGCGGCTCCGCGCGCCTGGCGGCGGTTCAAGCCCTCTACCAACTGGACCTGGCGCCCGCCGCGGTGGACGGCGTCATCGCCGAGTTCGTCGCCGAAAGGCTGGGCAAGGAAGTCGATGGCGACATGTACCGCCAGGCGGACGAAAAGTGGTTCGCCGAGGTGGTGCGCGGTTGCAGCCAGAAAACCGCCGATATCGACCGGGAGCTGGCGTCGATGCTGACCCGGGACCAGGCATTGCAGCGGCAGGAGCCGCTGTTGCGCGCGACGCTCCGCGCCGCCGCTTTCGAATTGATGGCGCGCCCGGACGTTCCGGCGCGGGTGGTCATCGACGAGTATGTCGAGGTCGCGCGCGCGTTCTTTGGCTCGCCGGAATCGGGCCTCGTCAACGGCGTTCTAGACAAATTGGCGCGTAAGCTCCGACCGGGCGAACTCGATCCGGCGAGAAGCGAGTGATCGCGCGGTGGCGGACGAATTCGCGCTGATCGCCCGCCATTTCGCACCGCTGGCGCGGCGCGCGCCCCTGGCATTCGATTTGAAAGACGACGCCGCCATCTTGCGGCCGGCGCTTGGCTACGACGTGGTCCTGACCACGGATTGCATGGTGGCGGGCGTGCACTTCTTCGCCGACGACGATCCCGGCGACATCGGGCGCAAGCTGCTGCGCGTCAACCTTTCCGACTTGGCGGCAAAAGGCGCCGTTCCATCGGGCTATTTGCTGGCCGCCGGTTTTCCGCCCGCCATCGAGGAGGCTTGGATCGCCGCCTTCGCCGCCGGCTTGGAAGCCGATCAGCTTCAATACGACATCGATCTCCTGGGTGGCGATACGGTGGCGTCGCCGGGGCCGATGACCTTCACCATTGCCGCCTGCGGTCAGGTCCCCTGCGGGCGCATGATCCGGCGCCGCGGCGCCAAGCCCGGCGATCTTATCTACGTCTCGGGCACAATCGGGGACGCAGCCTTGGCGCTGGCGATCCGAAAAGGCGTTCTTGACCCGCCGCCAGCGGTGGAAGCCGAGTTCCTGCGCCAGCGCCTGTTGCGGCCGGAGCCGCGGCTGGCGCTTGGTCAAGGCTTGATCGGCGCCGCCAGCGCCTGCATCGACGTTTCCGACGGCTTGGTGCAGGACATCGGCCACATTGCCGCGGCCTCGGGCGTAAGATGCGAAATCTGGGGCGCCAGCCTGCCGCTATCGCCGGCGGCGCAGGCCATCGTCGCCACCTCGCCCGAACGATTGGCCGAAGCGGCAACGGGCGGCGACGACTACGAGCTGGCCTTCACCGCTCATCCGGCGGCGGAAGAACGGATTTCGGCGCTGGCCGAGAGGGTGCATGTGCCGGTAACGCGTATCGGGCGAGTTCGCGAAGGTGAGGGGGTGGCTGCCCTCGATGCCCAAGGGTCGCCTATGCGCTTGAATCGAACCGGTTATCGGCATTTTTAGGGCCGTGCGCGGCCAACCGGCGCGGCGCTAACCAAAATCTAACACCCCGGGCGCACCATGCCCGCCGGGCAGACCACTGACCGTCGGCCGCGGGCAATCGGCCGGGAGTATCGGCAGTGAATCGCAAAACCGTTGTTGTCATATCTTCCGTCCTCATGGTCCTGAGCGGTGGCGCCGCCATTTGGATTACCTTGACGGGGCGCGGCCTGTCGTCCTATTTGGCCGAGGAAACCGCCGCGCCAGCGGCTGGCGAGAAGGGCGACAAGGAACCCAGCATCTTCGTCAAGATCGAGCCCATGCAATTGGTGGTGCGAAGCCAGCAGGGGCGGAATTACCAGGTTCTATTGACCTTGAACCTGGAGCTCGTCGAGGCCAGCGACAAACCCAAGGTCGAGAAGATGGTTCCCCGCTTGCGCGACGCTTTTGTGCGTGAGCTCTACGGGATCCCCATGTCCGCCGCCGGCCAATGGACGGCGGGTGACCTGGAAAGCGTCAAGAACCGGCTGCGCGCCCAAAGCAATCGCGTGCTTGGCGCCGAATTGATAGCCAGCGTATTGATTCAACAGGCAATTCCGATCAATCGCTGAGGCCGGCCGGGGCCGCGCCGCCATGCCGCTGGCCAAAGGCCGGAGTTTCACCTATCTAGATTACCGCCTGTGTTGCGGTGCGGCGAAGCGACGCCGTTACGGGCTTGGTCATCGGAGGAGAATGCGATGAGCGTTTCGGTCGCGGCCGCCAGTGAAAAAATCACGGTGCCGGCCATTCGCGCCCGCAAGGGCGGGGTGCCCATTGTCTGCCTTACGGCCTATACCGCCCCCATGGCGGAATTGCTCGATCCGCACGTGGACGTTCTGTTGGTGGGAGATTCGCTCGCCATGGTCGTCTACGGATTGGACAGCACGCTGGGCGTGGACCTCGACACCATGATCCGTCACGGCGCGGCGGTGGCGCGGGGCGCGCGGCGCGCGCTGGTGGTGGTGGACATGCCGTTCGGGAGTTATCAGGAAAGCCCGGAACAAGCGTTTCGCAACTGCGCCCGAACACTGGCCGAAAGCGGCTGCGCGGCGGTGAAACTCGAGGGCGGCGAGGAAATCGCGCCCAGCATCGAGTTCCTGACGCGCCGCGGCATCCCGGTCATGGCGCATGTGGGCTTGATGCCCCAGCGGGTGAACGCCATGGGCGGGTATCGCACGCAGGGCCGCGACGAGGAGAGCGAGCGGCGCATACGCGCCGGCGCGGCGGCGGTCAGCGCCGCCGGGGCCTTCGCGGTGGTGATCGAAGCGACGTTGGAACCGCTGGCGCGGGAACTGACGAAAACCCTGGCTATTCCCACCATCGGGATCGGCGCCTCGCCGGCATGCGACGGCCAAATTCTGGTCACCGAGGACGCGGTCGGTCTTTACCCGAAGCATAAGCCCAAATTCGTCAAGCGCTATGCCGAACTGGGCGAGAAGCTGGCGGCGGCGGCGGCCGAGTATGCCGCCGACGTGCGCGCCCGCCGATTTCCGGCGCCCGAACACTGCTTCGGAGCGGGCCCGTCCGCCGCCGCCTCGCGCCCACGCGAGGCCGGACGCCGTTGAGGGCGCCGCCGCCGGTCGTTCGCGGCCTCGCGCCCTTGCGCGCGGCGCGCGAGAAGTGGCGGCAAACGGGCGAGAGAGTCGGGCTGGTGCCCACCATGGGCGCCCTGCACCAGGGCCATCTGTCGCTGGTGGAGCGCGCGCGAGCTTCCGCCGATCGCGTCATCGTCTCGATTTTCGTCAACCCGAAACAGTTCGGCCCGCGGGAAGACCTGGCGGCCTATCCGCGCGACCTCGAGGGCGACGCCCGCAAGCTGGCGACAGTGGGCGCCGATCTCATCTATGCGCCGGACTTGGCGCAGGTGTACCCGCCGGGTTTCGATACCAAGGTGAGCGTCGGCGGACTTGCGTCGGGTCTTTGCGGCGATCATCGGCCCGGCCATTTCGAGGGCGTGGCCACGGTGGTGAGCAAATTGCTGATCCAGGTCATGCCCGAGGTGGCGGTGTTCGGCGAAAAGGATTATCAGCAGTTGATGGTCATTCGCCGCCTGACGCTCGATCTCGATCTGCCGGTGCGCATCGAGGGCGCTCCCACCTGGCGCGAGGCGGACGGGCTCGCCATGTCGTCGCGCAACGCCTATTTGAGCGCCGCCGAACGCGCCGCCGCGCCGGTCTTGCACCAGGCGATAGAGGGCATCGCGGCGGCGGCGGCCAGCGGAGGGCCGGTCGCGGCGATGCTGGCGCAAGGCCGCGCGCGCATCGAGGCCGCCGGATTCGGCAAGATCGACTATCTCGAAATGCGCGACGCCGAGACGCTCGCGCCGCTGGAGCGCGCCACCCGCCCGGCGCGGATTTTCGCCGCCGCCCATATCGGCCGCACCCGCCTGATCGACAACGTGCCGGTGCCGGCGCGCTGAATGCGCCAGCGGCAAGCCGCAACCGCGATGACGGGCTGCTTTGCTTTCCGCCGCGCCGGCGGGCGCCGCCACGACCGGAGGGTGTAGTCATGGATTCGCTTCTTGCACTCGCCTCCAGCCCCGCCGTCTGGGCGGCGCTGATCACGCTGATCGCCATGGAAGTGGTGCTCGGAATCGACAACCTGATTTTCATTTCGATCCTGAGCAACAAGCTTCCCGAGCATCAGCGCGAGAAGGCGCGCCGCATCGGAATCGGCCTGGCGCTCGTCCTGCGCCTCGGGTTGCTGGGATCGGTGGCTTGGATCGTGAAGTTGACCGAGCCTATTTTCGCCGTGTTCGGCCAGGTGTTCTCCTGGCGCGACCTTATCCTGATCGCCGGCGGCCTGTTCCTGGTGTGGAAGGCGACGAGGGAAATTCATCACAGCGTCGACCCCGATCCAGGGCCCGACATGTTCGCGGGCTCGATGGCGGCGATCGGCTACAACGCCGCCATCGGGCAGATCATCGTGCTCGACATCGTTTTCTCCATCGACAGCATCATCACCGCGGTCGGCATGACGGAGCATCTGCCGGTGATGGTCATCGCCGTGCTGGTCGCGGTCATCGCCATGCTCGTCGCCGCGAACCCGCTGGCGAGCTTCATTCACGCCAACCCGACGATCGTGATGCTGGCGCTCGGCTTCCTGCTGATGATCGGCATGACGCTGATGGCGGAAGGATTCGGCGTACACTTCCCGAAGGGTTATATCTACGCGGCCATGGTTTTCGCGGTTCTGGTCGAGGGACTCAACATGCTGGCGCGACGCGCGCGGCAAAAGCGCGCCGCATCCGCGCCGCCGACCGGCCCGGCCAGGGGTCAAGGTTGAGCGAATTTCGCGCCAGGAAGAACGTGGCGGTGCTGGCGGTATGCCAGGCGCTGTTCAATTCCGGCGGCGTTATCGCCATCACGCTTGGCGGGCTGGTGGGGTTCAACCTCGCCGGCGACAAGACGCTGGCCACGCTGCCGGTGACCATGGTGGTGGGGGGGACGGCGCTGGCCACGATTCCCGCCTCGCTGCTCATGGGGCGGATCGGGCGGCGCTTGGGCTTCATGCTCGGCGCCGGCATCGGCACGCTGGGAGCCTTGATCGCGACGCTGGGCATATTTCTCGGCGACTTCGCGATCTTTTGCCTGGGCTCGCTCCTGCTCGGCATCCATTCCGGCTTCGCGCATTACTACCGCTTCGCCGCCGCCGATGTGGCGTCCGCCGTCTTCCGGCCGAAGGCCATCTCACTGGTGCTGGCGGGGGGCGTCGCGGCGGGTTATCTCGGCCCCGAGATCGCCAAATACACCAAGGACCTGATCTCCCTTCATGCCTTCGCCGGCACCTATATGGCGGCGGCGGCATTGAGCGCGCTGTCGGTGCTGTTGCTGTCGTTCGTGGACGTTCCGTTGCCGACGGCGGCGGAAGCCGCCGCGGTGCGCCGGCCGCTATCGGCCATCGCGCGCCAGCCGGTGTTCATGATCGCGGCGCTGAGCGGCATGGTGGGCTATGGCTTCATGAACCTGCTGATGACGGCGACGCCGCTGGCCATGACGCAGCACTATCATTTCCACTTCAACCAGGCGGCGACGGTGATCCAGTGGCATGTGGTGGCCATGTTCGCACCGAGCTTTTTCACCGGCGCCCTGATCGCCCGCGCCGGCGCGCTGAACGTCATTCTGGCGGGGGTGGCCATCAACCTGCTTTGCGTCGCCGTCGCCATGGCGGGGGTCGCGTACGAGAACTTCTGGCTGTCGCTGACGCTGCTGGGGCTGGGTTGGAACTTCATGTACGTCGGCGGCTCGACCTTGCTGACCGAATCGTACCGGCCGGCGGAGCGGGCCAAGACCCAGGCCGCGAACGACTTCCTGGTCTTCTTCACCGTCGCCGTGTCGTCGCTTTCGTCGGGCGCGCTGTTGCACCGGGGCGGCTGGGTCACGATCCTGTTTCTGGCGCTGCCCTGGCTTGGCCTGGCCGCGATCGCCACCCTGGTGCTGATGATGTCCCGCCGGCGCGCGAATCTCGCCGCGCCGGAGGCGCGCTGAGCCCGGCGCCGAAGCGAGGAGAATCGGGGAGGAGCGGCTCCGCCCGTTGCTGACTTTATGCTATCGTTACAACACTAATAACGCGGGCGAGAGGTCGGGGCGTGGGTGAACGCAAACTGGTTTTTCGGACGCACGTCATCCGACGCATGTTCCAGCGGGGAATCAACGCCTCGGACGTTCGGCACGTGGTCGAATCGGGAGACGCGATCGAAACCTATCCCGATGATACGAAATCCGGGTGATCGATTCGCGATGGCCGATGTCTTCCTTGTCGTCATCGCCGGGCTTGGCCCGGCGATCCATGGATGCGCGGATCAAGTCCGCGCATGACGAAATAGGAACGGATCAAACGGATTTCGTATGACACCCCCTATCCCAGCCGCCGCGTGTTGGGCTGGGGTGGGTTGCGCCCGCTGCATGTTGTCGTGGCCGACAATGTTGCGGACGGCGAAACGGTGGTGATAACCGCCTATCAACCCGATACAGCGTTATGGAACGAGAGTTTTCGCCAAAGGAGAAAGTCATGAAGTGCCCAATTTGCCGGACCGGTGACACCCGCCCAGGGAAAACGACCGTGACACTGGAGCGGGAGGGGCTGACTCTGGTAGTACGCGGCGTGCCGGCCCGGGTATGCGGGAACTGCGGCGAAGACTATGTCGAGGAGGTCGATGCGGAGCGCCTCATGGCCGCGGCGGAGGACGCGCTGCGGGTTGGCGTCAAGGTTGACGTGCGCGAATACACCGTGGCATGAGCGCCGCGCGGCCGGCAGGCTAGAGCGGTATCCGATCAGGTTGGATCGCGCCGTTCATGGTTCGAGACGCTCGCCCTTCGCGCGGCTCAGGGCGATCCCTCACCACGAACGGCTACTTCATGGTCCGTTCGGCCTGAGGAGCCTGCGCAGCAGGCGTCT
>CAZIVY010000703.1:0-2998 GCA_964542505.1 uncultured Rhodospirillaceae bacterium | reverse complement strand
CGATGCCCACGGTCAGGCGGAAATGCGTTCGCTTGAGCAGTTCCCGCTCGGCCTCGGTCAAGGGTGGAGCGAATTTCATCCTGTCGTCGGTTTTGGGAAATTCGACGGTCGCGAACGCATACAAGATAGGCCCGCCGAATTTTGCCGCGCCAAACGCGGGGTAAAGCAGCAAGACCAGCGCCAGGCCATAGACGGCCAACGCCCAGGCCGGAAGCGCCCGCGCGCGCGGCCATTGCAGCAGGCCGCCAACCAGGACCCCTGGCACGAACGCGGCGGCTCCCAGGATGATCCCGGCGAGCGGGCCTTGGTGCGCGCCCTTCCCGCCCACGATCAATGGCCAGAAAAACCCACAAGCCAGGAACACGCCGCCGATTTTGAAGCCCCAGACGAGGGACCTCCAAATGACATCGAGCAATGGGCGCATCGCCGCACCTGTGGAGGATGAGCCGGATCGCCGCCGTTTGACGGCATCATGTTATAGGCTGGGCTTCATCCCCGGATCGTTAACGCCGTGCATGAAGCGTAGCCCGGATTGCGCTAGGCTGCGGGCGACATGCGCGCTTGGGGGCCGGTAGTTCAATTGGTTAGAACGCGCCGCTCATAACGGTGTAGTTGCAGGTTCGAGTCCTGCCCGGCCCACCGGCGCGCTTGACCGCGGATGGCGGGGCGGATATGCCAGCGTCGCCGCTCCGCCAACGGGGTGGGGCAGGGAAAGGACAACCGGGATGAGCCGCTCCAGATCGGGCGCCAGGAACGCCGCCGCGATGGCCGCCGCGCTGGGGCTGCTGGCCGCCTGCGGCGGCGGGGCCAAGCAGGACCTGGCCGCCTATGAGGCGTGCCTCGCCTCCGCCAAGGCGGCGGGGTCGAAGATCGCCGGCGCCAAGTTCGCCACCTTCGATGAATCCAAGATCACCGGCTCCACCGGCGAAGAGGAAATCCGCGTCAACATTCCCTACGAATTGGCCGGCGCCAAGGCCCTGTTCCAGTGCATCGCGCAGAAGCAGAGAGACGGCGCCTTCAAGGTCGTCTTCTGATCCGGCCCCGGCCCGGTCAAGCCGCGGTCAGGGCGCGGATCAACAACAAGGTGAAGTGAAGCGCCCACAAGGCAAAGGCCGCGATGCCGGTCGTGGTGGCGTGCCACAGATAGCGGTCGCGGAGCGCGCCTCCCAGAACCTCCTGCACCCGCGCCTCGGGAAATTCGTGGGTCTTGTCCAGCAGCAGCCACAGTTCCGTGCGCTTATAGGGGCGCTTCGGGGCTTCCAGCGCCTTGTAGAGCAGGATCGCGACCATCAGGCTGACGCCGATGGCGGCGCCTTTGACCATCAGCGCCATATCCCAATACAGGCCGACGACGGCGGTGGCGATGGCGATGAAGCCGAAGCCACAGGCGCGGCGGATCGACAGGTCGGCGTAGAAGTAGATGCGGTCCATCGGGTCACCGATCGGCGGCGCCAGACGAGAATAATACGGCCGGCGCGGCCATGGAAACCGGAAACAAGCGTCCCGCGCCAGCCTAGAGCGGTATCCGATCATTCCGAATCGTTCCGTCGGCCCTTCGAGACGCCTGCTGCGCAGGCTCCTCAGGCCGAACGGACCATGAAGTAGCCGTTCGTGGTGAGGGATCGCCCTGAGCCGCGCGAAGGGCGAGCGTCTCGAACCATGAACGGCGCGATCCAACCTGATCGGATACCGCTCTAGGCGACCGTGCCCTGCGCGTGGTCACTCTCGCCGACGGTGAAACCGTGCATAACGCGTTTCTCGATCGAAATTTTACCCGGAGCGCGCCATGAAGCTTCATTACTATCCGGAAACCGATTCGCTTTACGTCGAGTTCCAGGACCGCCCGAGCGCGGAGACGCGGGAAATCGCGAGTGGAATTCTTCTCGACCTCGACGCGCAAGGCCGCCCGGTTGGTCTGGACATCGACAACGCCTCGAAGAATATGGACCTCGACGCGATCGAGACGATAGGGCTGTCCACGAAGCGCACGCGGGTTACGGTGTAACCGCGCCTTTGCCGCGAACCTTTCGCCGAGAGGGCCGCTCTACTTCCGCACGGCGAACAGGGGGTCCAGGCCCGCCAACACTTGGTCGGTGCCCACGACTTGACAATATTCGCCGTCGAGATTGGCGAGCGACATTGCGTGAACCTCATCGGCGCTGCGCCGTCGCCCTTGCCAATCGTCTCGCCCGAACGTGAAACAGGCGTCGGCGACAAGATAGACGTCGAACCCCAGGTTTCCCGCCATGCGAACCGTCGCCTCGACCGAGTTGTTGGTGATGACGCCGACGACGACCAGGGACATATGGCCGGCTTGGCGCAGGCGCTGCTCCAAATCGGTGCCGATGAAGGCGCTGTTGATTCGCTTCGGCACGACGATCTCCGTCGGCAGCGGTTTCACCGGCTGCTTGAAATCGTTGCCGGGCTGTCCGGGCCGATAGGGCGAATCGGGAAAGGTCGAATCATGGCGGACGTGGTAGATCGGCCGGCCTGTCCCGCGCCACGCGGCGAGCAGCGCCGCCATATTCGCCTCAGCTTGCGGGTTGTTCCTGATCCCCCAGCCTGGTGCGTCGATGGCGTTCTGAACGTCAATGAGCAGGAGCGCCGCATTCGGCGGCAAGGCGCGCATCGAGCTTGCGGCGGCCGGCGTCAGAGCGGACGCCTGGCCCTGAGCGCGGCGCCGAGGGTGCCGTCGTCGAGATAATCGAGTTCGCCGCCCACCGGCACGCCGTGGGCCAGGCGCGTCACCGCGACGCCGCTCTTGGCCAGGCGGTCGGTGACGTAATGCGCCGTCGTCTGCCCCTCGACGGTGGCGTTGGTGGCGACGATCACTTCCTTGAAGTCGCCGCCGGCGACGCGGGCCATGAGTTTGTCGATGGAGAGTTCCGCCGGGCCGACGCCATCCAGCGCCGACAAGGCGCCACCCAGCACGTGGTAGCGTCCGTGAAAGACGCCGGCGCGCTCCAGCGCCCAGAGGTCAGCCACGTCCTCGACCACG
>CAZIVY010000702.1:0-8346 GCA_964542505.1 uncultured Rhodospirillaceae bacterium | reverse complement strand
CGAGGGCGACGTTCTGCTTGCCGTCAGCTTCCACGACTACGCGCCGGAAGTGGTCGAAATCGTTCACCAGACGCGCGCGCTCGGCGCGCCTATCGTCGCCATCACCGACAGCCCCTTGAGCCCGCTCGCCCCCGCCAGCACCGTCTGTTTCGAGGTGCAGGACGTGGCGGTGGACGGTTTCCGCTCGCTCGCCGCCTCCATGTGCCTCGCCCAGGCGCTGGTCATCGGACTCGGCGCCCGGCTCGAACAGAGCGCTTTCCGCCGCCGGCCGCAAGGCGCGACAAAGAAATTCCAGGCGGCATGAGCGGCGCCGAAATCGACCGGCGATTGGCCGAGGTTTGCGGGGTGGCGCGCGCCGCCGGCGCTCTCGCCATGCGCCATTTCAACAACCTCGCGAACCTCGAGGTTGAAATCAAGGGGCCGCAAAACCACGTCACCGTCGCCGACCGCGAGGTGGAGGAACTGATCGTCCGTAGCCTGTCCAAGTCGTTCCCCGGCGACGTCTTTTTCGGCGAGGAGGGCGGCGGACAGTCCGGCGAGCGGGTGTGGATCATCGATCCCATCGACGGCACCACCAACTTCGTTCACGGCCTGCCCGAGTTCGGCGTCTCGATCGGTTTCGTGCAGGGCAACGAGGCGGAAATCGGCGTCATCTACCTCCCCGTGACCGATGAACTGTTCGCGGCCAAGCGCGGCGGCGGCGCCACCCGCAACGGCCGCCCCATCCATGTAAGCCGCACGACCGACATAGCGCACGGCATGATGTGCCTGGGATTTTCCTACCGGCGGACGGTTCCGGCATTCGCCGAGGTGACCGAACGGCTGTTGTCGGCGCATTGCGAGTATCGCCGCTTCGGCAGTTGCGTCCACGGCATGGCCTATGTCGCCGACGGGCGCATGGACGGCTATTACGAGGAACACATCAATTCGTGGGACATCATCGCCGGGCTGGTGCTGGTGCGCGAGGCTGGCGGCTGGACCAGCGACTTTCTCACCGGCGACTGGCTGACCGAGGGCAACCCCATCCTCGCCTGCACGCCGGGCCTGCGCGAGCAGTTCCTGGCGTTGACCGAAATGTAGGGGCGGGGTTGTACGGGCGGGTTTGAAACCGGCCCCCTTAATCGTAGGCGCCGACCACGTTCTGGTCGAAGTCGATGACCGAGCCGGTCATCAGCATGGAATCGTCGCCGAGCAGGTAGGCGGTCAATACCGCCGCGTCGCGCGGCACAAGGATGCGGCCGAAGGGCTGCGCCGCGTTGGCGCGCTCGAGCCAGTCGGCGGGCTTGCCGTCGGATTTCTGGATGGCGTGCTCGCCCGGCGTGTCCATCCAGCCGATGTTGATGCCGTTGACGCGGATGCGGTCGCGGCGCAGCGCGTGCGCCACGTTCTTGGTCAGCACCGCCAGCGCCCCCTTGGAGGCGCTGTAGGCGGTCAGGAAGGGCTGCCCGCCGTGGCTCGATTGGGTGATGATGTTGACGATGCTGCCGCCCCGCTTCTCGCGGCGCATGACGCGCACCGCCTCCTGGGTGAGAATGAAGGGCGCCCGCGCGTTGACCGCGAACAGGCGGTCCCACAACTCGACCGTGGTGTTCTCGATATTGCCGCGGTTGGTCAGGCCGGCCGCGTTCACCAGCCCGTCCACGCGCCCAAAGCGCTCGTCCGCGCGGCGCACCACCCGCCGGCAGTCATCTTCCCGCGCCAGGTCGGCCTGCACGAACTCGCACGGCGTGCCGAGCTGGCTGATGGCCGCCGCCACGTTCTTGCCCTTGGTCATGCCGCGCCCGCAGATCACGATCCCGGCCGCGCCCAGCGCCGCCGCCTCGCGGGCGATGGCCTCGCCCACGCCCTGGGTGCCGCCGGTGACGACGACGACCTTGTTCGCGAGTTTGCCCTCGGCCATGCCTAGACCTTCACCGGCTTGCCGCTTTTCGCCGACTTGGTCGCTGCGTCCGCCAGTTTAAGCGCCAGATAGCCGTCGCGGGCGCCCACCAGCGGCTTGGCCTTTCCCGCCGCCACGTCGAGGAAATGGTCGAGCTCGGCGCGGTAGGCCTCCACGTAGCGCTGGATGAAGAAGTGGTAGGGCTTGTCCTGGACCACGCCCGCTTCCGTCGAAACTTCGAGGCTGGTGGGCGTGCGGTTGGCGGCCCTCAGCATCCCGCGCGAGCCATAAACCTCGATGCGCTGGTCATAGCCGAACACCGCGCGCCGCCCGTTGTGGATCTGGCAGAGTTTGCCCTTGGCCGTGCGCAGCGTCACCGCCGCGGTGTCCCAGTCGCCGATTTTCGCCAGTTTCGGGTCGGCCAGCCGGCTGCCCCAGGCGATCACTTCCACCGGCTCCTCGCCCAAGAGCCAGCGCGCCATGTCGAAATCGTGGATCATCATGTCGCGGAAAAGCCCGCCCGCCCGCTTCAGATACTCGTAACCGGGCAGAGAGGGATCGCGGCTGATGATCGTCACCGCCTCCACGTCGCCCACGCGCCCATCGCCGATGGCGGCGTGCAGCGCCTGGAAGCTCGGATCGAAGCGGCGGTTGAAGCCGATGAGGACCTTGGTCTTCAGTCTTTCCACGGTCTTCAGGCAGCTTGCGGCGCGCTTGTGGTCGAGATCGATGGGCTTTTCGCAAAAGATCATCTTGCCCGCGCGCGCCGCCGCCTCGATCAGGTCGGCATGGGTGTCGGTGGAGCTGGCGATCAGCACCGCGTCCACCGCCGGATCGGCCAGCGCGGTGGCGGCGTCGGTCACGCGCGCGCCATGGCGCCCGGCCAGCGCCGTGGCGGCGGCGGCGTTGACGTCCACCACGTAGCGCAGCTTGGCGTTCGGATGACTGGCGATGTTGGCCGCGTGCAAGCCGCCGATGCGGCCAGCGCCAAACTGGCAAAAGACAACCATGTATTCCTCCCTATGCGCCGCGCGCGGCTTGTCGTCGCGGAAAAAATGCGTATTCTTGCCCGGTACGTCAAATGGAATATTTGTTCCAACTGGTCGCGTTCGTCCCACCAGGGCGGGGAGGACAAGAAAAGTGACTTGCCATCTGACCGGCCACCGCTCAGGGTTCGGCGTCGGCTGGACCCACCTTACGCGCTTCGACGAGGCGGACGATAACACCGGCATCGCCATGGCGGTGCTGAAACTCGACGCCGGCGGCGCGTGGGAGGAAACGGCGGCCAGCGAAACCGCCTTTCTGCTGATGGACGGCCAGGCGGCCATCGCGGTGGGCAACCAGAGCCACGACGTGTCGCGCCGGTCGTTGTTCGACCAGGGACCGAGCGCGTTGCACGTCGCGGCGGGCGAAAAGGTGCGCATCCAGGCCCAGGCTGCGGCGGAATTCACCGTCTACCGCACCGCCAACCGCAAGCGCTTCCGGCCCGCGCTCTACCGGCCCGACGGCGTGCCCGACGAGCCGCGCGGCCGCGGCCAGGTGGGCGATACCTGCCTGCGCCTGGTGCGCACGATCTTCGACCGCCGCAACAGCGACGCCGACGCCGAGCTTGTGCTGGGGGAAGTGGTGACGTTGCCGGGCCGCTGGTCCAGCTACCCGCCCCACCATCACGCGCAGCCGGAAATCTATCACTACCGCTTCACCAAGCCCCAAGGCTATGGCCACGCCGAGCTGGGCGAGACGGTTTACAAGGTGCGCCAGTACGACACGGTGAAAATCGTCGCCGAGTTGGACCACGCCCAGTGCGCCGCGCCGGGCTATGGCATGTACTACGCCTGGGTTATCCGTCACTTGCCGGACCGGCCCTACACCGTGCCCGAATTCACCCCCGAGCATCGCTGGGTGATGGAACCGGGCAGCGCGCATTGGCGGCCGGCGGGAATCAAGGACTATGGGTGATCTCTCCCTCGACGTCATTTGCGTCGGGCGGGCGGGCGTCGATCTCTATGGCGAGCAAGTGGGCGGGTTGGTGGAGGACATGCTGTCCTTCGCCAAGTACGTTGGCGGCTGCCCGGCCAATATTTCCATCGGCACCGCGCGCCTGGGGCTGAAATCAGCGCTGCTGACCCGCGTCGGCGACGAGGCCATGGGGCGTTTCATCCGCCGGCAACTGGCGGCGGAAGGCGTCGATGTCGGCCATGTGCGCACCGACCCCGAACGCCTGACGGCGCTGGTCATCCTCGGCATCCGCGACGAGCACAATTTTCCGCTTATCTTTTACCGCGAGAATTGCGCCGACATGGCGCTGGACGAAGGCGATGTCGACGCGGCGTTCATCGCCTCGGCGCGCGCGCTGCTGGTTTCGGGGACGCATTTCTCCACCCCGCGGGTGGAACGCGCAAGCCGCGCCGCCATGGCGCACGCCAAGGCCGCCGGCGCCAAGATCGTGTTCGACATCGACTACCGCCCGGTGCTCTGGGGCCTGGTGGGGCATGGGGGCGGGTCGAACTATTTCGTCGCCTCGGCGGCGGTCACCGCCAAGCTGCAGGACATCGCCGCCGCGTGCGACCTGGTGGTGGGCACGCGCGAGGAAATCCACATTGCCGGCGGCGCCACCGACGACATCGCGGCGCTGCGGGCCCTGCGCCGGCGCACCAAAGCGACGCTGGTGCTGAAGCGCGGCGCCGAGGGTTGCGCCGTCTTTCCCGGCGCCATACCCGATCGGGTCGAGGATGGGCTGGTCTTCGCCGGCAACAAGGTGCGGGTGTTCAACGCCATCGGCGCCGGCGATGCGTTCATGAGCGGTTACCTGCGTGGCTGGCTGCGCGCCGAGCCGCCTGAAACCTGCGCTCTCTACGCCAATGCCTGCGGCGCGATTGTCGTCTCGCGCCACGGCTGCGCCCCGGCCATGGCGACCTGGGAGGAACTGAGCGACTATCTGGCGCGCGCCCCCGCGCTCGCCCGCCTCGACAACGATCCGCACCTCAACCATCTGCATCGGGTGACCACGCGCACGCGCCAATGGCCGCAAGTTTGCGCGCTCGCCTTCGATCATCGCGCGCCCTTCGAGGATCTGGCGCGCCGCCACCGCGCGGGCGGGGACGCCATACGCCGCTTCAAGTTCCTGGTCGCCGAGGGCGCGCGCGCCGGTGCCGCCGCCGCCAAGACGGATGCGCCCGGCATGATCGTCGACGCCACCTATGGCCGGGCGGTGCTGAACGACATGAGCGGCAAGGACTGGTGGCTGGCGCGGCCCATCGAGGTTCCGGGCGCGACGCCGTTGCGCTTCGAGGGCGGCGACAACGTCGCCGCGACCCTGCGCGCCTGGCCGGCGGAACATGTGGTCAAGTGCCTGGTCTTTTATCATCCCGACGACGCCGGCCCGGTGCGGGACGAACAGGAATGGCGCCTGCGCCTCTTGTTCGACGCCTGCGTCGCCACCGGCCACGAACTGATGGTGGAATTGCTGCCGCCCAAGGGGCGCGTTTATGCCGGCGACGAACTGGCGCGCGCCATGGACCGCATTTACTACGAGGGCGGCGTTTTTCCCGATTGGTGGAAACTGCCGGCGCCAGACGCCGAAACATGGACGGAAATCGAAGAGGTCATCGCGCGCCGCGATCCCCACTGCCGTGGCGTCATCCTGCTCGGGCTGGCGGCCGAGGAGGACGAAATCAGCCGTGGATTCCGCGCCGCCGCGGCCCACGGCTTGTGCAAGGGTTTCGCCATCGGCCGCAGTATCTTCGCCGAACCGGCGGCGCGCTGGTTCGCCGGCGACATGAGCGACGACAAGGTGGTGGCCGACATCGCCGCCCGCTACCAGCGCATGGTGGAGTTATGGCGCGACCGCGCCGCGTCGTGAAGCCGCCGCCGGCGGGGAAGGGGAGGGGTCCAATGGCGCCGCTCAGATTGACCATGGCCCAGGCCTTGGTGCGCTATCTCGGCGCGCAAACGGCCGAGGTGGACGGCGCCGAGGTGCCGCTTTTCGCCGGCGTCTTCGCCATTTTCGGCCATGGCAATGTCGCCGGCCTGGGCGAGGCGCTGTTCGCGGCGCGCGAGCGCTTGCCGACCTGGCGCGCCCACAACGAACAGGCCATGGCGCACGCCGCCATCGCCTTCGCCAAGGCGCACAACCGCCAGCGCATGATGGCGTGCACCACCTCGGTCGGTCCCGGCGCCACCAACATGGTGACCGCGGCGGCGGTGGCGCATGTCAATCGCCTGCCGGTGCTGCTGTTGCCCGGCGATACCTTCGCCAGCCGCCGGCCCGACCCGGTGTTGCAGCAGGTCGAGGATTTCGCCAATCCCAACGTCACCGCGAACGACTGCTTCCGCCCGGTGTCGCGCTATTGGGACCGCATCAACCGCCCGGAGCAATTGCTGGCAAGTCTACCAGCAGCGCTGGCAGTGCTCACCGACCCCGTGCAATGCGGGCCGGTGACGCTGGCGCTCCCCGAGGACGTGCAGACGGAAGCGGCTGATTTCCCGGCGCGCTTCTTCGCGCCGCGCTTGCACCGCTTGCGTCGCCCCGGGCCCGACGCGAACCAGCTCAAGGCGGCGGCGGCGATTCTGGCGGCGGCAAAAAAGCCGCTGATCATTGCCGGCGGGGGTGTGCACTACGCGCTGGCCTGCGGCACGCTTGCCGACTTCGCCCGCCGCCATCGTCTGCCGGTGGCGGAAACGCAGGCCGGAAAGGGGGCTCTGCCCTGGAACCATCCCTGCTCGGTGGGCGCCCTCGGCGTTACCGGCACGGCGGCGGCGAACCTCCTGGCGGCGGAAGCCGATGTCGTGGTCGCCATCGGCACGCGCCTGGGCGATTTCACCACCGCGTCGCGCACGCTGTTCCAGAATCCTGGCGTGGCCTTGATCGCGCTCAACGTGGCGCCCTTCGATGCCATCAAGCACGGCGCACTCCCGCTGGTGGCCGACGCCAAGCGCGGGATGGAGGATATGTCGGCGGCCCTTGGCGGCTGGCAGGCGCCGGCGCCCTGGTCCGCCAAGGCCGCCGCCCTGGTGGCCGAATGGAACAGCGTCGTCGACCGCGTCACCGCGCCATCGAACGCGCCGCTGCCCTCCGACGCCCAGGTTCTGGGCGCGGTCAATCGCCAGGCCGGCGGCGACGGCATCGTCGTTTGCGCCGCCGGCGGCTTGCCGGGGGAATTGCACAAGCTGTGGCGGGCCGCCGATCACCGCGGCTATCACGTGGAATACGGCTATTCCTGCATGGGCTATGAGATCGCCGGCGGCCTCGGCGTCAAGCTGGCTTTGCCCGAGCGCGAGGTCTTCGTCATGGTCGGCGACGGCAGCTACCTGATGATGAACTCCGAGATCGCCACCGCCGTCGCCATGGAGCAGAAACTGATCGTCGTCCTCCTCGACAATCGCGGCTTCGGCTGCATCGACCGCCTGCAACAGGCTTGTGGCGGCGAGTCCTTCAACAACCTGTGGGGTAATTCATTCGCCCGGCCGCCGGAGGTGGATTTCGTCGCCCACGCGAAAAGCCTTGGCGCCACGGCGGAAAAAGCCGCCGGCATCGCCGACCTGGAAGCGGCGCTGAAGCGCGCCCGCAAGTCGCGCGGCACTTGCGTCATCGTCATCGAAACCGATCCCGCCATTTCGACGCCTGAGGGCGGGGCCTGGTGGGACGTGCCGGTGCCCGCCGTGAGCGACCGGCCGGCGGTGAAAAAAGCGCGCGCCGGCTACGTCGCGGCGTTGGCGAAGCAGCGGGTAGGGGAATAGCCATGGCGGTGCGCATCGGCATCAACCCGCTCACCTGGACCAACGACGACATGCCGGAACTGGGCGGCGACACGCCGCTCGAAACCTGCTTGTCCGAGACCAAGCTCGCGGGCTATGCCGGCATTGAATTGGGCAACAAGTTTCCACGTGATGCCGCGAAGCTCCGCCCGATACTGGATCGCCACGGGTTGCAACTCGTTTCCGGCTGGTACAGCGCGCGCCTGCTCGAGCGCTCGGTGGCCGAGGAAATCGCCGCCGTCGAGGATCACTTGAAACTGCTCGCCGCCATGGGCGCGGCCGTCATGGTGTTCGCCGAGGTCAGTGGTTGCGTTCACGGCGACCGCGCCGCCGCCGTGTCGGGGCGGCCAAAACTCAAGCGCGGCGATTGGGCCGCGTTCGGCAAGCCGCTCACCGAGGTCGCGCGCCACCTGCAATCGCGCGGCGTGCGCATGGCCTATCACCACCACATGGGCACGGTTGTGGAAAGCGAGGCCGACATCGACGCCCTCATGGCCAGTACGGGGCCGGCGGTGGGGCTGCTGCTCGACACCGGGCATCTTGTCTATTCGGGCGGCGATCCGGTGGCGGTGGCGCGCCGCCACGGGCCGCGCATCGTCCACGTGCATTGCAAGGACATACGGCCGGCGGTGCTCAAGGCGGCGAAGGCGGCGGACAAGAGCTTTCTGGCGTCGGTGCTCGACGGCGTTTTCACCGTGCCCGGCGACGGC
>CAZIVY010000701.1:0-5824 GCA_964542505.1 uncultured Rhodospirillaceae bacterium | reverse complement strand
TTGCCGTTCGTGCTGAGGGCCGCGCGGCGCGTAAGTCGCGCGGCGTCTCGAAGCACGGACGGCCTGTTCGCCCTTCGAGACGCGCCCTCCGGGCGCCCTCAGGGCGAACGGAAAAGAGTCAACCCTTCGGGCCGTTGGTATGATTCCCGATCAATGCCTTCCCAACCCTGTCATCGCCGGGCTTGACCCGGCGATCCACGAATCCTGGATGCCCGGATCACCCCCGGGTCGAAGAGCCCGGGGGCGGGCATGACGACGGGAGGGAACGAAACGTTAGAGTCAGCACACTAAGCTACTTGATTTGGAGCGGGTGCGCCGGCAAGCCGGCCAATTGGCGGCGCAGCACCTTGCCGTTGGCGGTGCGCGGCAGGGCATCGACACGGAACAGCGCGCGCGGCCGCTTGTAGGCGGCGAGCCTTTCGGCGGCCCAGCGCGAGAGCTCGTCCCCGTCCAACGTCCGTCCCTCGCGCGGCACCACATAGGCGGCAATGACGGTGACATCGGACCGCACGCGCCTCTCGGCCACGGCGATTTCGGCGACGTCGGGGTGATCGGCGAAAGCCGTCTCCACTTCCACCGGCGAGACGCGGTAGCCGAGCGCCTTCATCACCTCGTCGGCGCGGCCGTGATGAAAGACATAGCCATCGACGTCGATGGCGGCGAGATCGCCGCCCACGAACCATTCGCCGCGCATGGCCGCCGCCTCTTCGTCCGGCCGGCGCCAATAGCCCTTCATCAATCCAGGGTCCGAGGCATGCACGGCGAGAAGCCCGATTTCGCCCGCCGGCAGGGGGCCGTCGCCGCCGGCGACGGGAAGAATGGCGATGCGGCGTCCGGCTTGCGCCTTGCCCGGCGATCCGGGCCGCGTCGGCACCGTGGGGCCGGAGGAGACATAGGTCGATATTTCGCTCATGCCGAGCGATTCGTAGAGTTCGAGCCCGGTGCGCTCGCGCCACTGGCGCCACAGCGCCGGCGACAGCGCCTCGCCGGCGGTAACGCCGTGGCGCAGGCGCCCGAGACCGTGGGCGCCAAGTTCGCCGTGTTTGAGCATCTGCCGATAGACACTGGGCACGGCGGCGAAGATGGTCGCCTGGTAGCGCACTATCAGGCGCGGCCAGATGGTGCTGTCCTTGGGTCCGTTGTAGAGCACGCAGGCGGCGGCGCACGCCCAGGGGTCGAGCAGGCCGACGCCCAGGGTGTAGGTCCAGTTCAGGGCCCCGGCGTGCAGCATGACGTCGCTTTCGCCCAGCCCAAGCCAATGCTCGTACATGGGGCGCCGCCCCCACATGGCGCGATGAGCGTGCAGCACGCCCTTCGGCCGGGCGGAGGTGCCGGAAGTGTAGATCAAATAGGCCGCATCCTCGGCGGCGGTGTCGGCGTAATCGGCGAGCGGCGGATGGCGTTTCAGCGCGGCGAGCTCGCGCGGGCCAAGCACGCGCACGGACGCCGGCGCCGGCGTGGTGGCGAGGAATTCGGCCGCGACCGCGACCGCCGACGCCTCGGTGTCGGCCAACAGGAATTCGACCTCGCGCGCCGTCAGTTGGGCGGAGGAGGGGACGGCGACCAACCCGGCGGCCATGGCGGCGAGATAAACGAAGACGAAATCAGCGTCATTGGCCATGCGGATCATGACGCGGGCGCCGGGCGGCAGCCCCAGGCTCCGCAACCCGCCAGCAAGGCCGCGCACCGCGAGATCGATGTCGCGGTAGCTGAAGCGCTCGGCGTGCTCGCCGGCGCCGACCACGGTCAAGGCGATCTTATCGGGCCGCCGCCGGGCGTTGCCGGCGAGGCAGTGGCGGGCGAGGTTGAAGCGATCCGGCGGGCGCGCGGGCATCGACTTATCAGTAGGCAAGATAGCGGCGGCGGGCAAGCCGCCGAGCGCTCCGAACCTACCAGTCCGACATCGGCTTCGGCGCGTTGGCCTTCAAGGCGTGAAACCGGTAGAGGCGCAGGCAGTTCTTGCGCATCAAGTCGATGCGCTGGAGCCAAATGGACAATTCGCGCACGAGAAGGTCGTTGGGCACGAGATGCGGGTCGCCGCGCAGGTTCGAGTGGACAGGGCGCAACCGCGCGAGGATCACCTCGAGGTACATGTCGGTGATATCCTCGGCGACGCGGACCTCGAGACCGCTCACCTTCAAGGCGTCGACATAGGCGTTCGCGGTCCAGGGGTCGCGAATGCGGCCGTCGGCGCCGAGGGCGGCGTCGAGCCGCGATCTCGCCCCTTCCTCGTCGCCGACGACAAAATCGACGAGAAGAAACTCGCCCTTGGCGCGCAGCGTCTTCACCACTTCCTTGAACAACCGCTCCCTGCCGGCGATGGTGGACCACAGCTCCTTGGAGAAAACGCGGTCATACTTGCGTTCGGGAAGTTCGACGATGGCCGGGTCGAAGGGACTGAGGGTCGCCTTCTTCTCCATCCCCAGATCCTTGGCCAATTGGGCGCCTTCGGTGACGAGATCCCGATCGGCCTCCAGGCCGTCGATCCAGATGCCGAAGGCCTTGGCCAGGTCGCGGTCGGGTCCGCCCAGGCCGGCGCCCAAATCGAGGGCGCTGAGTTCCTTGGAAAAGCGAAGCGGCTTCGCCAGGTAGGTGAAAAAATCGGCGTCGCCGGGAGCGACGCACCCGTCGCCCCACATCGCCTGAACCACGTTTGCCCGCGTCGAAAGGTCGACGGGTCCCGGCGCCTTTTCCACCGCCTTGCTTCCGCGCGCGGCGGACGCCTTCTTCCCGTCCGGCGACAGGTTGAGGCCGTGCCACCAGGCGACAAAACGGTCGCGCAGCGGCGCTTTCCCCTGCGGCCTAGGAAGAGTTGAAACTTTGCCCGGCATCGTTCGCTCCGTGGAGAGCTACTCCACCCAGGGCAATTTGCGCGAGTCAAATTAAGCGAGCGTTAACGATGCGGCACCGGCCAGTGTTACGACTCCGACGTTTCGTTCCCGAACCGTCAGAGTCGTAACACTAGCAAAACCAATACGATGTGTTGTGGTTCCAATGCGTTGATTGGGAATCAAGCGTTGAAACCACAACACTAGGTCTTGAAGCGCGGGTCGAGGTAGTCGCGCAAGGAATCGCCGAACAGATTGAAGGCAAACACGGCGAGACTGATCGCCGCGCCGGGAAACAAGATCATCCACGGCGCCTTGTCGAAGAAATCGGCGGCATTGCCGGAGAGCATCAAGCCCCAGGCTGCGGTCGGCTCGGTCACGCCGAGGCCGAGAAACGACAGCGACGCCTCGGCGAGGATCGCCTGGGCGATGAAGGCGGTGAGCATGATCAGATAGGGCGCGGCGACGTTGGGCGCCATGTGCTGGAAGATGATGCGGCCATGGGAATAGCCGGCGGCGCGCGCGGCGTCGACATAGGGCATTACCCGGACCGCGAACGCGGCCGCGCGAACGACGCGGGCGACGCGCGGGACGATCGGGATGGCGATGGCGACAATCAGGTTCACGTCGATGCCGCCCACCACCCCTTTGCGCACCGCGGCGACCACGACCAGCGCCAGGACAATGATCGGGAAGGCGAGGAGGATGTCGACGAAACGTTGAATCCAGGCGTCGATGCGGCCGCCGAAATAGGCCGACGCGACCCCCAGCACGGCGCCGATGGTCGAGCCCACGAAGGACGAGGTGAAGCCGATCACCAACGCGGTGCGCGAGCCGTGGATGATGCGCGAAAAGATGTCGCGGCCATAGGCGTCGGTTCCGAACCAGTGCTCCGCCGAGGGCGGCATGAGGATGGCGCCAAAGTCGATGGACAGCGGATCCTGGGGCGCCACCAGCCCGGGAAAAATCCCGGCGAACATCATCGCCACGATGACGAAGCAACTGACCGCTCCCAGCGGCTGCTGCCGGCAGAAATCCTCCACCACCCCGGGCTGGCGCGATTCCGCCGCCGCCGGCGTTACCGTGGGCGAAATGACCGACACCGCCGGTTACTCGTAGCGGATCCGCGGATCGATCACCGCGTACAGCAGGTCGATCGCGAGGTTGATGAACACGTAGAACGTGGCGATCAGCATCACCATGCCTTGAATAAGGGTGAAGTCGTTGCGCGAAACGCTTTGCACGAACAGCTTGCCGATTCCGTTCAGGTTGAACACCTGTTCGGTCACCACCAGCCCGCCGATCAGGAAGGCGAATTCGAGACCGATGACGGTCACCGCCGGCAACAGGGCGTTGCGCAAGGCGTGCCGCGACACGACGAGCTTCTCGACGACGCCCTTGGCGCGCGCGGTGCGGATGTAGTCCTCGCTCAGCACCTCGAGCAGCGACGACCGAATCATGCGCGCCACCACCGCGCAATAGCGATAGCCGACGGCGAGCGCCGGCCAAATGAGCTGGGAGACGTTGGCGACGGGATCGACGTAAATGGGCGTGAAGGTGATGGGCGGCAGCCAATTGAACAGGGAGAGCAGCGTCAGCATGATCAGCATGCCGAACCAGAAGGACGGAATCGACAAGCCGCCGATGGTAACGATGCGCGTCAGGTAGTCGATCCAGGTGTCGCGGAACAAGGCGGCGGCGGTGCCGAGGGGAACGGCGATCAGCACGGCGATGACGGTCGCCATGATGGCCAACTCCAGCGACAATTCGAGCCGGGTGGCGATTTCATCGATCACCGGCTGGTCGGTCCACATCGACTTGCCGAAATCGAGCGTCACCAGGCCGACCATCCAGGTGGCGAACTGAATCGGCAATGGCTGGTCGAGGCCGAGCCGCTTGCGCTCGAAGTCGATGGTCGCTTGCGACACCGTGCCGCCGTCGCCGCGAAGCTTAACCTCGACGACGTCGCCGGGCACGATCCGCAGCATGAAGAACACAAGCACCGCGACGCCAACCAGCGTCGGGATCATCAGCAGCAATCGGTTGACGGTATAGCGGAGCATGGGGGCGCTCGGCCGCGGCCCGGCGAGGCGACGGGCCGCGGCTGGATTGCCCTACTGGTTCAGCCAGACATCGGCCAGGTCGGCCCCGAGATTGTGGCTCGGAGACATCTTCCAGCCCATCACCACCTTGTGGCTTGGAACGATGCGGTGCCACCACAACAACGGCTGCTGGTACGCCTGCTCGAACGACCGTTTTTCGAACGCCTTGATCAGTTCGATTCGCTTCTTCGAGTCGAGCTCCTTTACTTGCAGGTCGTAAAGCCGGTCGAGCTCGTCGTCGTTTGCCCGCGAGCGGTTTTCCGGCGCCCGCTTGAACGACACGTACTTGGCGAGGGCGAGGCTGGGCTCGTCCATGAACAGGTTGGAGAAATCGATCGCCACCTCGTGGTTGCCGGCGTTCATGGTCGCGAGGTAGGGCCCGGTGTCGAACTGCTTGTGATCGACGGTGACGCCGATCTGGCGCCATTGATCGACCAGGAAGATGCCGGCCGGCGTGTAGGGCATGGCGAGGTTGCGGTTGTGCAGGGTGAAACTCAGGTTCGGCACGCCCGCTTCCGCGAGCAGGCGCTTGGCTTCGGCGCGCGATGCGGCGATGTCCTTCGAGAAGCCGGGATACTTCACGAGTTCGGCTTCCGGCGTGGCCAGGGGCGATCCCGGACGAACCAATCCGCCCACCGCGTTCAAGGTCGAGATCTTCGACAGGCCCTGGCTGCCGCCCCAGCGGTCGATGGCCAGGAGCAGCGCCCGGCGCACGCGCGGGTCGTCGAACGGTTTCTTCTCCACGTTGAAGGCGACGAGCAGGTTCAGCGTCCAGCTCGACTCCTCGATCCTGATCTTGTCGCCCATGGCCTGCACCAGGCGGTCGCGCTCGGCGGGTGAAATGCCGCGGAACTCGGCCAGCACCTGTCCGCCCTGGATCGCGTTCAACATGGC
>CAZIVY010000700.1:0-1729 GCA_964542505.1 uncultured Rhodospirillaceae bacterium | reverse complement strand
TGTCGTCGAACACCTGCGCGGTTTCGGTGTTGAAGGTGAAATCGGTCGCGGCGCGGTTTTCGGCGAAGATGCGGTCCGCCACCTCGCCACGGGGCTGCAGCGGCAAAACTTTCGGATCGTTTTTCATGGCCGGAGATTCCTATATCGACCGCCCGGAGGCAAGCGTTTCCCTCATGTCCGCGTCAGCCGGGCCAAGCCCCAACCGCCGCCAGGCGGGGCATATCCCAACCGGCGTTACGCCGGCCAAATAAAAGTCAGCTCGTGCTTGTTGTGTTGCAGGTGAACCAGGGCCGATCCGGGAATGGCGGCGAAGGCCCGCGCGGCATCGTGGTCGGTGGCGCCCTGGAACTTGACCGTGCACAGCATGTTTTTCACCCGCCCGCTGTCCAGCCAGCGCTCGAGCAGCGTCAGCAGCCGCGTCGGGTAGCAGACCACGTCGCACACCAGCCAATCGACGCGGGGAAATTCCGCCGCCGCCAAGGCGAAGGCGCTTTGCCGCCGGAATTCGACCCCCGGCATGCGGGCGACGGCGGCGGCCAGCGGCGCCTTGTCCACCGCCAGCACGTTGGCGCCGAGCTTCGCCAGCGCCCATGTCCAGCCGCCGGGGCTGGCGCCCAGATCGAGGCAGAAATCGCCCTTGCCCGGCCGCCGGCCCAGGCGCGAGAGCGCTTCCCACAATTTCAGATAGGCGCGGTTCGGCGGGCCCGTGCGGTCCTCGACAAAACGCCATTCCCCGTGCGGCGCCGGGCTTGCGCAACCGGCCGCCGCCAGCATGCGGTCGGGCGCGATCAACGTCCATGAACCGAGCGGCGCGGTGGGCGGGCCGGCGGGAAAGGCCACGGGCTTCGCCGCCACGTGCGGCAACTCCGCTTGGATGAGCGCCCCACGCCGGTGGAGCCGCGAGGAATAAAGCGCCCAATTGCGCTGCATCGCCCTCAACTTCCGCGCCGCGTCGGCGATCGAGGCGATCTCGATCTCTTGCGCCTCGCGCCACACATTGGCCGCCCAAGCCGCCGCCACCGGCTCTCCCTCGGCGACGAAAAGCCTCTCGTGCCGGGCGACTGCGGCATCGCCCAGTTCATGCGCCAATTCCGCCTCGAAGCCCGTGGCGGCAAGGTATCCGGTCAGCATTGTCCTATTCTAGGCTCCCTTGGCTCTTCGGGTGGCGACACGATAAGATTGCGGCCAGGGAGGAACTTCGCCCATGCACCACGCCATTCGCCCTTTGCCCTTCAAGCCCGGCGGCTTTCCCGGCCTGTCGGAGCGGCTTCTGACCAGCCACTACGTGAACAATTATGGCGGCGCGGTGCGCCGGTTGCACGCCATCGAGCGCCGCGTGGCCGCCCTCGACGCCGCCACCGCGCCGGGCTTCGATTGGAACGGCCTCAAGCGCGAGGAACTGATCGCCTACAACTCCATGGTGCTGCACGAGGTCTATTTCGACGGCCTGGGCGCGCCCGTCGATCCGCCCGCCGATTTGCGCCGCGCCATCGACGCCGATTTCGCCAGCCTTGACGCCTGGCGCAACCAGTTCGCCGCCATGGGGCGCGCGCTCGCCGGCGGCTCGGGCTGGGTGGTGCTGGCGCTGGGCCGGCGCGACGGACGGCTGCGCAATCAATGGGCGGCGGATCACACCGCCATGCTGGCGGATTCGGCGCCGGTCCTGGCGCTCGACATGTACGAGCATTCCTATCACCTGGATTTCGGCGCCAATGCCGGCGCCTATGTC
>CAZIVY010000699.1:0-3035 GCA_964542505.1 uncultured Rhodospirillaceae bacterium | reverse complement strand
CGCGCCGAACGAGCCGCGCGACGTGCTGGCGCAATTGCAGGCGATGACCGCCGGCACCGCGACGCCGGTGACGCGGGCGCCGTGGAACGACCCGGTGCTGCTGAAGCGCCTGCTGGACGTGGGATCGCCGTCGGTGCTCATCCCCTATGTGCAGAACGCCGAGGAGGCGCGCCGCGCCGTCGCCGCCACGCGCTACCCGCCGCGCGGCGTTCGCGGCGTGGCCATGGGCATGCGCGCCAGCGGCTATGGCCGCATTACCGACTATCTGCAGCACGCCCATGAGGAAATGTGCGTGCTGGTGCAGGTGGAAACCATTTCGGCGGTGGGCGAAATCGCCAGCATCGCCGCCGTCGAGGGGGTGGACGGCATTTTCATCGGTCCCGCCGACCTCGCCGCCAGCATGGGCCATCTGGGCAATCCGGCTCACCCCGACGTGCAGGCGGCGATCGCCACCGCGGTGGCGCGCTGCCGCGCCGCCGGCAAGCCCGCCGGCTATCTTTCGCCCACCGAGGCCGACGCCGAGGAACGATTCGCCGCCGGCTTCGGCTTCGTGGCGCTGGGCAGCGACGGCGCGATCTTGCGCCGCGGGGCGGAAGCGCTGGTGCGCCGCTTCAAGGGCTGATCTGTGACTTCGCGACCAGTTGCGAAGTTGCATGAGCATTTGCTAATGTGACCGCTTGATGCCGTTTTCGTTTGAATGGGAGGTTGATATGTTTGACCGCACTTGGTACGCCGCGCTGACGCGCCGCGCCTTCATGGATTGGGCGGGCAAGACCTTGCGTTGCGGGGTGGCGATGGCGGCCTTCGGCGCGGTGGCCGTGGGGCCGCTGGCGACACTGGCGGCGACCAACATCGAACCGGAAGAAAAGGTGGCGGAGACCATCAAGCGCCTGTTCGGCGCCAACACGCTTCAGGACGGCGCCGCGATGTTGAAACTCGACGTTCCGGAAATCGCCGAGAACGGCAGCGTTGTCCCCGCCCGCCTCGACACGACATTGCCCACATCGGGGGCCAAATACGTGAAGAAGGTCTATTTCATCATCGACAACAACCGGCGGCCGCTGGCGGCGACCTTCGCGTTCTCGCCCGACGCCGGCCAGGCCCTGATCGGGGCCAATCTGCGGCTTGGCGGCACCACACCGGTCAGGGCGGTGGTCGAAATGAACGACGGCGGGTTGTTCCAAGTCCAGAAAGAGGTGAAGGTCACCGTCGGTGGCTGCGGTGGCTGAAGTCAGGATCCGCGTCCCGGCGAAGATCCAGAAGGACGAAGTCATCACGGTGCGGGCCTTGGTCCCGCACCCGATGGAAATCATTCAGCGCGACGCCAGCAACAAGGTGGTGGAGAAGGTTTACAACTTCATCCACTCGTTCGTGGTCACCTTCAATGGGCGTGAAGTGATGCGCGGCCAACTCACCCAGGCGATCAGCGCCAATCCGGTGTTTTCGTTCCCGCTCAAGGCAAGCGAGCCCGGCAAGCTGACCATCACCTTCGAGGACGAGGCGGGCGAGAAGCACCAGGGCAGCGCCGAGATCAAATTCTAGTGTTGTGTTTCTAGCATTTGATACCCCCTCCATCCATCCGTCATCGCCGGGCTTGACCCGGCGATCCGCGGATCGTGGATGCCCGGATCACCCCCGGGTCGAAGAGCCCGGGGGCGGGCATGACGACGGAGGGAACGATTTGTCAGAGTCAGTACACTAGCGGCGGCGACGCGCCCGGCGACACTCAACGGAGGGGAACTTGCGACCGAACAAACGCTGGCTAATCTTGGCGGGAACCGTGGCGGCGGCGGCAGTCGTCGCCACCTGCGCCGAAGTGGCGGTGCCCAAATGGGACTCGCGCGCCATCCCCCTGGCCCAAGGCAAAATGGAGACGAAGGACGGCAAGACGGCCCAGGTTCGCTACACGGAAGGCCCCTTCAGCGGCGTGACCGCGGACTTCAGCAATTTCCGCACCTACGCCTATGACGACCCGCGGCCGGAAGTCCCTGTCGTCAGGGCGGCGATGCCCAAGGATTTGAAGGGCGATCCCGTCGAGGGACGGCGCATTTTTCTTAACCGCGATCTTGGTCCCTGCACCGGCTGCCATCTGGTGCGCGGCGCCGACGTATGGCCGGCGGGCAATATCGGTCCCGATCTGTCCATTTCCGGCGAAACCGGGCGCACGGACGAAGATATCTATCGCATCATCTACGATGGGCGCACCGAAAACCCGGAAACGGTGATGCCGCCCTGGGGTTCCGGTGGCGTCCTCAACCCGCAGCAGATCGTGCACCTGGTCGCCTTCCTGAAAACCCAGAAAGGCCCGTTGCCGGCGGAAACCGACAAGGCGCGCGATCCGAACACGCGGCCCAAGCCGGTCGGCTTCGGCGACAATTTGGACCCGACGAACAACCCGGCGATCATCGCCGCCGAGGATGCGATCAAGGACTGGCGCAAGAAGGGCGCCAACGGCAAGGCGTGCGCCGATTGCCACCAGGATTCGCCGGACAAATCCATGCAGGGCGTGGGCGTGCGCTACCCGCGCTACGTCGCCCAATTCGGGCGCATGATGGCGCTGGAGGATTTTCTCAGCGTCCACGCGCCTGACACCACGGGCACGGCCATGCCCTCGCAAAGCGCGGGCAACCTCAACATGAGCATGCTGATCAAGATGCAATCGAACGGCATGGCGCTCAACCTCGACCTGACCAGCGCCGAGGCGCGGGCGTCGCTCAGGCGCGGCGAGGCGAGCTTCAACAAGCGCGTGGGACAGCGCAACCATGCCTGCGTCGACTGCCACACCGAGGCGCCGGGCAAGGGCGCCAACAAGTTCCTCGGCGGGCGGCTACTGGCGGACGCGAAGGCGGGAATGCTCAACCACTTCCCCACCTGGCGCACGAATTTTTCGCGCCCCTGGGACCCGCGCAAGCGCTTCCAGTGGTGCATGCTGCCGCTGGGCATGAACTACCTGGCGGCGGATTCGATCGAGTATGCCGAGCTCGAGCTTTATGTGGCGTCATTCGGCCAGGGCAAGCCGATCAGCGTGCCGGGTA
>CAZIVY010000698.1:0-14899 GCA_964542505.1 uncultured Rhodospirillaceae bacterium | reverse complement strand
CCGGCGGGCCGGAATTGGCGACCAGTTCGTCTTGAAAGGCCTGACGTTCAAGATCGCTCCGAGCCACCACGACAATACCCTGCCCACGGGCGCCGATGGCGGCCCCGCCGCGGCGTTCTTCGTAACCTTCGAGAATGGTTTTACCGTCTTCTTCAATGGACATTCCTCGCTGGTTGGCGACCTGCAACTCTACGCCGCGATCCATCAACCCAGCCTGGCGATTCTAGGACTGTCCGCGGATCCGCCCGAGTTCGCCCAAGTCGCGCGGCTATTGACCACGAACAATCCGAAGCTGCGCACGGTCATCCCAAGCCATATGCGTCCGGGGGCGCCAATCCTGAACGATGCAAAGCGCGAGTTGGATCGCTTGGGCATCGGCGGGCTGATGTTCGTGCCGGCATTGAGGACCGTCCTCGAGTACTAGGGCGGGACGCGATTCCTTCGAAACAGCCCGCCCGTGAGCTTTGACAGCCGCGCCTTCCGCGACGCCCTGGGCCGTTTCGCGACCGGGGTCACCGTGGTGACCGGCCTCGACGAGGATGGCGGCCCGCCCCTGGGGATCACGGTCAATTCGTTCGCGGCGGTGTCGCTGGTTCCCCCATTGGTGCTGTTCAGCCTCGACCGGGAGCGCAACAGCACCCGTCACTTTGGGGTCGGGCGGCCCTTCGCGGTCAGCGTATTGGCCGATTCCCAGCTTGGCCTGTCGCACCAGTTCGCCGTCCTGGACGGCGACCGCTGGCGGGGCGTCGAGGTGGCGGCGGGGGCCAATGGCTGCCCGTTGCTGACCGGGTCATTGGCGGCCTTCGAGGGCAGGGTAGGCGCGGTTCACGACGGCGGCGACCACGCCGTGATCGTCGGCCGCGTGGAACAGCTCTACCGGAGCGAGTATGGCCGGCCGCTGGTCTTCTATCAGGGCGGCTATCGGCTGCTGGCGGAGGAATGAGCGGGCGCGTTGTCGGGCAGCGGGCCGTCGAGGAGCCGAACCGGATAGCCGGCCTCGCCGATGACCCGGAGCAGTTGCTCCACATGCTCCCGGTCGCGGGTTTCCACCAGGATGTCGAGGTCGGCGGACTTGGCGGAAACAACGCCGAAAAGCCGCTGGTGGTAGACCTCGACGATGTTGCCGCCGCTGTCGCCCACTAGGCCGGCGATGCGCGACAAGGTGCCGGGAGCGTCGGGAATGTCGATGCGCAGCCGCACCAGGCGCCCGTCGCGCACCAGCCCGCGCATGAGAATCGACGCCAGCAGGCGCGAATCGATATTGCCGCCCGATAGCACCAGGCCGACATTGCGGCCGCGAAAACGCTCCGCGTTGGTGAGGACGGCGGCCAATCCAGCGGCGCCGGCGCCCTCGACCACGGTTTTTTCGATTTCCACCAGCAGGAACACGGCGCGCTCCACGTCGGTTTCGCGCACCACCAGCACCTCGTCGACGCAATGGCGCGCAATGGCCAGATTGCGCTCGCCGATGTCGCGCACGGCAATGCCTTCGGCGATGGTGGGGCCGCCCACCTTGACCGGCAGACCGTGCAGCCGCTGGTGCATGGCGGGATAGAGCTCGGTTTCCACCCCGATCACGCTAATGGCGGGTTTCAGCGCCTTGGCGGTGAACGCGATGCCGCCGATGAGCCCGCCGCCGCCCACCGGCACCACCAGGACGTCGAGATCCGGGGCGTCTTCAAGCATCTCGAGCGCGATCGTCCCCTGGCCGGCCATGATCCGGTCGTCGTCATAGGGGTGGACGAAAATCAGGCCCTTCTCGGCGGCCACCTGGCGGGCATAGGCGCCGGCGTCGGAGAGGGAATCGCCGTGAACCAGAACTTGCGCCCCGAAGGCGCGGGTGTGGCGGATTTTCACATTGGGGGTGAACTTGGGCATCACGATGGTGGCCGGGATCGACAACCGCTGGGCGTGATAGGCCACCCCTTGGGCGTGGTTGCCGGCGGACATGGCGATCACCCCTTGGCGGCGCTCCGCCGGGGTCAGGCTCATCAACTTGACCAGCGCGCCGCGTTCCTTGAAGGAACTGGTGAACTGCAGGTTCTCGAATTTCAGCCAGATATTCGCGCCGGTGAGATTGGACAGCGTGCGCGAGCGGAGGCAGGGCGTTCGCTCCACCTTGCCCGCGATCAGGGCCGCCGCCGCGCGGACTTGGGCGATGTCCAGGGCGATTGAATTATCGTCTTTCAAGGACCAGCGTTCCTTCGGCGCCAGCGGCGATGTCCTCGCCACGCGTGGGGATGGCAATATAATCGACGCGGCGCCAAAGATCGGCGAAATCGTCGTAGTGGGGGGAAAAAACGTTCCCCGATTGGCCGGTGGAGATGATGAACCTCGAGCGGTCCAGGTCGGCCAGGTCGTAGAGCGCGCGGAGGGCTGGCCCGTGGTCGCTGGCGAAGGGGTCACCCTGGTTGGCGATATCGTGCCGCCCGACGTTGATTGTGTAACTGTCTCCGGGCGTTGGGACGCTTATTTCAAACCATGCGCGAAGCCAGTCGGAGCGGCTGAAGGGCCGGTGGCGGCTGCGGGCCATGTGGGCGTCGGCCCAGCGCCATTTCGTCATGTCCGCGCCATGGCGCCGCTTCAGATCGGCCACCGCCAAGGTCAAAGCGCGGTCGATTTGCGTCGCGCAGGTCTCGGCCGCCGGGGTGCCCACGTCGTCGCACCAGCGGCCCTGGCCGTCGCGGCCGGTGAGCACGTTGCGCATGAAGTTCGGGCGCTGACGCCACAGCCGAGGAAACTCGTCGCCCAATTCGTCGGCGTAGACCAGCCGCGTCAGCTCGCGGTACCAGGCGGCGAAAATGAGCGGCTCCGGGCGCTCGCTAGCGGCATCAAAATCCCATTTCGCCAATAGGTTGCGCGCCGCCGCTTCCGTGGTGGACGAAGCCGCCGCCGCGACCAGCAAGGGGACGAATTCCGCCGCCAATTGAGAAAACACGTCCGCCTGCATGGCGCGAAAACTGGCGAGCGAGTGCGCGCCCTCGCGGTCGAGAAGCGCGTCGATGCGCGTGGCGCGGTAAGTTTCCGCCCATTCGGAGGTGATGAAATGGGGGTAGTCGCCGGCGACAATCTTCTGGTTTGCCGTCGCCAGCCGTCCGCTTTTCGGGTTGTAGGCGCGGGGCAGGGCGTCGAAGGGGATGAAGCCGGTCCAGTCGTAACGTGCTTCCCATCCCAATGCCGGCGCCAGGCCGCGCAAATCATTGTCCGTCCGGCGCACAGGTACCCGTCCCGGAGCCAGGAAACCGACATTTCCTGCGCTGTCGGCATAGAGCATGTTCTGCTGCGGGGAATGCCAGTTACGCATGGCGGAAACGAAGCTATTCCAATCGGATACCGACGCGAGCTTAAGCATGGCTTGAGCGGTAAGGTCGTCGTCGCGGAGCGCCGTCCAGGCCATGGCGAGGACATAAGGCGCGGGTGGAAGCGAGGCCGGCGATATGGCTCCATTGATGACCGGGCCGTGGCGCGTCTCGCGTACCCGCAAGACGTCGTTTTTCCCGCTGCTGCTGCGGATGATTTCGTCCCGGCTGACAAAAGACCGCCAGCCGTCCGGCGTGAGATAGCGTTCGCCGGTTTCGTCGGTCTTCTCCAAATACAGGTCCTGGGAATCGGCGCCGGTGTTGGTGAAGGCCCAGGCGACCTGGCCGTTGTGCCCGAGGACGACGCCAGGGACGCCCGGCAAGGTGGCGCCGACGACGGCGAAAGCCGGGGCGCCGAGATGCGCCAGGTACCAGACCGACGGGGCCTCCAGCCCAAGATGGGGGTCATTGGCCAGCAGCGGCTTCTGGCTGGCGCTCAAGGCGCCGCCCACCAGCCAGTTGTTCGACCCCAGCCCCTCGTTCGCGTCCGCCGGGGCCAGGGCCGCCAGTTCCGCGCTTGGCATCGACGCCAGCGCCGTGCGGTAAAGCGCCGGCAGGTCGGGCAGGTCGGCTGGCGCGTCGCCCGGATAGGGCGGGAAGAACTCGGCGATGCGCTGGGTCGAAAGCCTGCGGCTGAGGCGAAAGCGCGCCAACTCCGCGCCCCAGTTGGTGGACAGGTCCCAGGCCAGCATCTTGCCCCAGGCGATGGAATCGGCCGGCTCCCAAGGCTCTGGCTTGACGCCGAAGACAAGAAACTCCACCGGCAAGGCGCCGGTCCTGCCGCCAAGGAAAGCGTTGACCCCCGCGGCGTAGGCCGCGAGCACTTGGCGCGTCGCCGGTTCAAGGTTGGCGAGCGTCCGTTCCGCCTGCCGGCGCACACCCAGCGTCCGCATCAAGCGATCGGCGGGGAGCGCGGCATCGCCGAAAACCTCGGCCAGGCGGCCGGCCGCTATGCGCCGCTGCGTCTCCATCTGCCACAGGCGGTCCTGGGCGTGGGCGAAGCCGAGGCCGAAATAGACATCTTCGACGTTCGCCGCAAGAATATGCGGTACGCCGTTGACATCACGGGTTATTTTTACCTCAAGGCCAATGATGCCGGCGACCCCGACGCGGCCCTCGATGAGGGGCAAAGACGAGCGCAAATAGAGGATCGCCGCGATCGCGCCGAGGGCAAGCGCGGCCGTCACTCCAATGGCGGCGAGTTTCAAGCGGCTCATGTCCCAGGTACCGGGCAGCATGAATACCCGATATGCCGGCCGCCGCAAGCCCTTCCGCCGCGGCTCGGGCCGGGCTAATAGACATGAAATTGTGGTCGCAGGGGAGGAGACATGTCCGAGAACGTGGCCTTTTTGGGGCTTGGGGTCATGGGGTATCCCATGGCCGGGCATCTGGCCCGGGCCGGACACAAGGTTTGTGTCTGGAACCGGACCCGCGCCAAGGCCGAGGCGTGGGTGAAGGAGCACAAGGGACGCATGGCCGAGAGCGCCGCCGAGGCGGCGCGGGGGGCGGCCCTGGTCATGGCCTGCGTGGGCAATGACGACGACGTTCGCGCGGTCACGGTGGGCGAGCGCGGCGCGTTCCCGGGCATGGCGCGCGGCGCAATATTCGTCGATCACACCACCGCCTCGGCGGATGTGGCGCGCGACGTCGCCCAGGCGGCCAAGGAACGGGGCATCGGCTTCATGGATGCGCCAGTGTCCGGCGGCCAAGCGGGGGCGCAAAACGGGCAATTGACCATCATGCTGGGCGGCAGCGCCCAGGACTATGCCAAGGTCGAACCGGTGATCGCCGCCTATGCGCGCATGCAGCGGCTGATCGGGCCGGTGGGCGCCGGCCAGTTGACCAAGATGGTCAACCAGGTGTGCATCGTCGGCATGGTGCAGGCGCTGGCCGAGGGTATGGCGCTGGGCCGCGCCGCCGGGCTCGACCTCGGCGCGGTCATCGAGGTGATAGCGAAGGGCGCCGCCCAATCCTGGCAAATGGACAACCGCGCCAAGACCATGATCGAGGGCAAGTTCGACTTCGGCTTTGCCGTGGACTGGATGCGCAAGGACCTCGGCATCTGCCTGGCGCAAGCGCGGCGCAGCGGCGTCACCATGCCAGTGACGGCGCTGGTGGACCAGTTCTACGCCGAAGTGCAGCAGATGGGCGGGAGCCGCTGGGATTCGTCCAGCTTGATGGCGCGCATGGACGCGGTCAAAACCAAGCGCTAACGGTTTCTTATTCGCGGCGGGGCGGCTTGTCGCTTGCCGCTTCGCGGCGGCGGGCTTGAACGCCAGGCCCGAACGCACCATCTGCTCGCCGCCATGGGTTATTCACTAACGCGCAATCAATTGCCGTTAAACCGGCATGCCATGAAGCTCGCGCGTTACGCCTCCGTCGACGCGATGTTGAAATCGCTCGCCCCGAGCTATCCCGTCTATTGCTTGCGCCCGGCCGATTTCCGCCGGCAGGCGGAGCGGTTTCTCGATCAATTTCCCGGCAAGGTGCTGTACGCGGTGAAGTGCAATCCGCATCCGGCCGTTTTGCGCGCGCTGCATGGCGCGGGCATCCACGACTTCGACACCGCCAGCCTGCCGGAAATCGCCTTGGTGCACGAACTGTTCGACGACGTGACCGCGTATTTCCACCATCCGGTGAAAAGCCGGCCGGCAATCCAAAGCGCCCACGAGATCTATGGCGTGCAATTCTATTCCGTCGATCACGCGGACGAACTGGCGAAGATCCATCGGGAAACGCGCGGCGCGCCGGTGGTCGCCATGGTGCGGCTGAAAACCGCGGCGGGCTATTCGGCGTTCGAACTGTCGAGCAAGTTCGGCGCCTCGCCCGAGCAGGCGGCGGCCATTTTGCGCCAGGCCAACGCCATCGGCATGGCCACGGGCATCAGCTTTCACGTCGGATCGCAGTGCCGCGACCCGGCCGCCTATTCGCTCGCCATCAAGCTGGCGGGCGAGACCCTCGACATGGCGCGGGTGCCGATCTCCTGGTTCAATGTCGGCGGCGGCTTTCCCGCCGACTACGCGTGCAACCGCCCGCCGCCGTTGGAAGCCTATATGGCCGCCATCAAGAAGGCGCTGGCGGAATTGCGGCTGCCCGAAAACGTGCAACTCATGTGCGAGCCCGGACGCGCCCTGGTGGCGGAAGGCTGCTCGCTCATCGTCCAGGTGCATCTGCGGCGCGGCCAGCAGCTTTACGTCAATGACGGCGTCTTCGGCTCGTTGTCGGAGCTTATCTACGACCGCGCGTTCGTGCCGCCGGTGCGCGCCATTCGCCCTGGCGGGGCGACGCTTGGCGATGCGCTGGAGGACTTCACCGTTTTCGGGCCGACGTGCGACGCCAACGACCGGCTGCCCAATCCGTTCGCCCTTCCCGCCGATGTGCGCGAGGGCGACTGGATCGAGATCGGGCAGATGGGCGCCTATTCCAACGCCGTATCCAGCAAGTTCAACGGCTTTTCGCCCGAGACTTACGTGGAGATCGAGGAGCGCGCCGCCGCTGCTCAGCCTTCCTTGAGCCGCTTGGCGATGTCGGCGGCGAAGTAGGTCAGCACGCCGTCGCAGCCGGCGCGCTTGAACGCCATCAGGCTTTCGAACATCACGGCGGTGCGGTCCAGCCAGCCCCGTTCGGCGGCGGCGCAGAGCATCGCGTACTCGCCCGATACCTGATAGGCGAAGGTCGGCAGGCGGAACGCCTCCTTGATGCGCCAGCAGAGGTCGAGGTAGGGCAGGCCCGGCTTCACCATCACCATGTCGGCGCCCTCGGCGCTATCGAGAGCAACCTCGCGCAAGGCCTCGTCGCCGTTCGCCGGGTCCATCTGGTAGGTGCGCTTGTCGCTCTTGCCGAGGTTGGAGGATGAGCCCACGGCGTCACGGAACGGGCCGTAGAAGGCGGACGCGTACTTGGCCGCGTAGGCCATGATCTGCACCCGCCCGAGGCCGGCGGTTTCCAGGGCGTCGCGGATGGCGCCAATGCGGCCGTCCATCATGTCGGAAGGGGCGATGATGTCGCAGCCCGCCTCGGCCTGAACCAGGGACTGGCGCGTCAACACCGCCACGGTCTCGTCATTGGCGACGTCGCCGTCGCGCAGCAGGCCGTCATGGCCGTGGGTGGTGTAGGGGTCCAGCGCCACGTCGCACATGACGCCGATGTTGGGCACCTGGCGCTTGAGCGCGCGCACGGCGCGGCAGACCAGGTTTTCGGGATTGACCGCTTCCTCGCCGTCGGCGGTCTTGCGCGCCGGATCGGTGGCGGGAAAGACGGCGATGACCGGGATGCCGAGTTCGGCGGCCTTGGCCGCGCGCTCCACCAGCAGTTCGATCGACAGGCGCTCCACCCCCGGCATGGAGGCGATGGGCGCCGCGCCCGGCCGGTCATGGATGAATAGCGGCCAGATCAAGTCGGCGGCGGTGATGACGTTTTCCGCCACCAGCCGCCGCGCCCAGTCGCTCTTGCGGTTGCGGCGCATGCGCGTGCGCGGATAGCCGGCCGCGTCCGCTTCGCGCGCCGGCTTTTCGCGCGGGTGCGCCGGTTTAGGAAATGGCACGGTCTTCTGGCTCATGGCATGGTTCCCTTGACGGAGGGCGTTCATGTTAGCGGCTTGCGGCGGATTTTGCATGGCCCGCCCCTAACGGGTGATGTACAGATGGCTTGAAAGAGGCAATGCGGGGACGGCATGGATTTCGCCCTCAACGACGACCAACGCGCCATTCAGGACGCGGCGCGCAAGTTTTCCGCCCAGCGCCTGAAGCCGCAGGCGGCGCGCTGGGACGAGGAACGGCATTTCCCCGTCGCCGAAATGCGCGAGGCCGCGGGCTTGGGATTCGCCGCGCTTTACGTGCGCGAGAAATCCGGCGGCAGCGGCCTGACCCGCATGGACGCGGCGCTGGTGTTCGAGGAACTGGCCGCCGGCTGCACGTCCACCGCCGCCTTCCTGTCCATCCACAACATGGCGTCGTGGATGATCGACCGTTTCGGCGACGAGGCGCTGCGGCGGCGCTTCCTGCCCAGGCTTTGCCCGATGCGGATCGTGGCCAGCTATTGCCTCACCGAACCCGGATCGGGATCGGACGCGGCCAGCCTGCGGACCAGGGCGCGGCGCGAGGGCGACACTTACGTTCTCGACGGCTCCAAGGCCTTCATTTCCGGCGGCGGGGCTGCGGACATTTATGTCTGCATGGTGCGCACCGGCGCAGACGGCCCGCGCGGGGTTTCCTGCCTGGTGGTGGAAAAGGGCACGCCGGGCCTGGCCTTTGGGGCGCCGGAACGCAAGCTCGGCTGGAATTCGCAGCCCACGACCATGGTGATGTTCGAGAACTGCCGGGTGCCGGTGGCCAACCGCGTGGGCGCCGAGGGCGAGGGCTTCAAGATCGCCATGGCCGGCCTCGACGGCGGGCGGGTGAATATCGCCGCCTGTTCCCTCGGCGCCGCCAAGGCCTGCCTCGAGGAAGCGCGCGGCTATACCGCGACGCGCCAGCAGTTCGGGCAGGCGATCGCGGCCTTTCAGGCCACCCAGTTTCGCCTGGCGGACATGGCGACGCAGTTGCAGGCGGCGCGGCTCATGGTGCGCCAGGCGGCGGCGCGCCTCGATGCGGGCGATCCCGAGGCGACGCTCCATTGCGCCATGGCCAAGCGTTTCGCCACCGACGCCGGGTTCGACATCTGCAACCAGGCGTTGCAGCTTCTTGGCGGCTACGGCTATTTGCGCGATTATCCCATCGAGCGCTTCTTGCGCGACAGCCGGGTGCATCAGATCCTCGAAGGCACCAACGAAATCATGCGCGTGATTATCGCCCGCCGCCTGTTGGCCGGCGCGGTTTTGGACTGACCATGGCGACCACGCAGGACGTCGAGTTTTCCGTCAACGGCGGGTTGGGCCGCATGGTTCTCAACCGCCCGCTGGCGCTGAACGCGCTCACGCACGAGATGTGCCAGGAGATCGACGCCACCTTGCGCCGCTGGGCCAAGGACACGGCCGTCAAGGGCGTGGTGATTCGCGGCCATGGCGAGCGGGCGTTCTGCGCCGGCGGCGACATTCGCCGCCTCTACGACACGGGCCGCACGGGCAGCGACTATCCCTACCGATTCTACCGCGACGAATATCGCCTGAACGCGCTGATCTTTCATTATCCGAAGCCTTACATCGCCCTTGTTCACGGCTATGTCATGGGCGGTGGCGTCGGCCTCGCCATGCACGGCCGTCATCGGGTGGTGAGCGAGGACGTGCTGTTCGCCATGCCGGAAACCGGCATCGGCCTATTCCCGGACGTGGGCGGCTCGTACCTGCTGTCCCACTGCCCGGGACAGATCGGCATGTACCTCGGCCTCAGCGGGGCGCGCCTCGAGGTGGGAGACGTGCTGTACGCGCGGCTGGCGGACGTGCACGTGCCGCGCGCGCGTTTCGACGAGCTGGAGGACAAATTGGCGGGGCGCGACATTTCGCTCCCCGGCGCCGTGGACGACGTGCTGGCGCGATTCGCCGCCGCCGCCGGCGAAGCCGGATTGCGCGGGCGGCGCGAGGCGATCGACCGCTCTTTCGCCGGCGCCGTCGTCGAGGACATGCTGCACGCGCTCGAACGCGAAGGGAGCGAATGGGCGCGGCAGACCGCCGCCACGATGCGCGGCAAATCGCCCACGTCGATGAAAATAACCTGCGCGGCAATTCGCGCCGCCACCAAGGCCGATTTCGACGACTGCATGCGCATGGAATGGCGCATGGTCAACGGAATCATCCGCGGGCACGACTTCTATGAAGGCACGCGGGCGACGGTGATCGACAAGGACCAGAAACCGAACTGGAAGCCCGACCGTCTGGAGGCGGTGAGACCCGAGGACGTGCGCGCCTATTTCGCGCCGCTGCCGGACGGCGAACTGGTTATCGACTGACGGGAGGGGCGATCGTGGCGAATATCGGTTTCATCGGCCTCGGCAACATGGGCGGGCCGATGGCGCGCAACCTGTTGAAGGCGGGGCATAAGGTCAAGGCCTTCGACATGGCGCCGGCGGCGGTGGCGCAGGCCGTGGGGGCGGGCGCGGCAGCCGCCTCCGACATGCGCGAGGCGGCGCGGGGCGTGGACGCCGTCATCACCATGCTGCCAGCGGCGCAGCACGTGCGCGCGGTCTATTTGGGCGACAAGGGCGTGATCAAGGCGGCGGCGGCGGCCACGTTGCTGATCGATTGCTCCACCATCGACGTCGCCACCGCGCGCGCCGTGGGGGCGGCGGCCGAAGCCGCCGGCCTGCCGATGGTCGATGCGCCGGTGTCGGGGGGCGTCGCCGGGGCCGAGGCCGCCAGCCTGACGTTCATGGTGGGCGGCGGGGCGGACGCCTTCGCGCGGGCGCAGCCGATCCTGGGCCACATGGGCAAGGCGATCATCCATGCCGGTCCCGCCGGCAACGGCCAGGCGGCGAAGATCTGCAACAACCTGATCCTGGGAATTTCGATGATCGCGGTGAGCGAGGCTTTCGTGCTCGCCGAAAAACTCGGGCTCGATCACCAGAAGCTATTCGACATCAGTTCCAAGTCGTCGGGACAATGCTGGTCGATGACCAGCTATTGCCCGGTGCCGGGCCCGGTGCCGGCATCGCCGGCCAATCGCGACTACCGTCCGGGTTTCACCGCCGACATGATGCTCAAGGACCTGCGCCTGTCGCAGGAAGCGGCGCGGGCGGTGGGCCTCGATTCCCCGCTGGGGTCCGAAGCGACCGCGCTTTATTCCGAATTCTGCGCCGGCAGCCAGGGCGGCGCCGACTTTTCCGGGATTATCAGGATGATCCGATCCGGGGCCCGCCGTTAACCGCCGCCCGTTCGGCAACAGGCCCCCGGTCGGCGCGTGGCCAGGGCGCCCGCCATTCGGCGCCGGCCGTCTTGGCGTTGCGGCAGTGGAGAACGGTGAACAGCCCGAGCGGCGCCGCGCGATCCACATTCAGGACTTCCAGCGTCCCGGCCGATAGCACCGATTCAATAGCGAAATCAGGACGCCAGCCAAGTTTCTTCGACAAGGGCGCGAGCTTGCGCTCGACCCGCCCCCGGAGGCCGCGTTCCTCGGCGAAGTGGTTGACGATGACGATGTCGCCGTCAGGCCGGCAAACGCGCTGAATCTCGCGCACCATGCGCGCCGGGTCGGGTACGACCGACGCCACGTACATGGCGATGACGATGTCGAAGCTGTCGTCGGGAAAAATCAGTTCCTCGGCGTCCATTTCCAGCACCGCGTCGACATTGGCGACGCCCCGCTCGGCTACGCGGCGGCGGGCGATGCTGAGCATTTCCGGCGAAATGTCGATGCCGGTCACGCGCAGGTCGGGACGGTAGTGGGGGAGCGACAAGCCGGTTCCGACGCCGACTTCAAGCACCTTGGGACCGACGAGCTGGTTGACCAGGCGGACCGTGCGCTGCCGGCCGGGCCCAAGCAGGACACCGAATACGGCATCGTAATAGGGGGCATGCCGACGGTAGGCAGCCAATACCGAAGCCATATCCATGTTGACGCTACCCTGCGATGCCTCTGGAAACCGGCGAGCGAATGCCCATCTGGCCGGCGGCGGGAAAGAAAACTCAGCGCCCAATGCTATCGACGCTCAGCGCAATGTGACGTTTCGCGGCCAAACAATCAAGTGTTTGCACCTTCCCCGAAGGCCGAGATACCGGTTTGGGCACGGCCGAGGATCAGGGCGTGGACGTCGTGGGTGCCCTCGTAGGTGTTAATGGTTTCGAGGTTGGCCATATGGCGCATGACATGGAATTCCTCGTGAATTCCGTTGGCGCCGTGCATGTCACGCGCCTGGCGGGCGACATGCAGCGCCTTGCCGCAGGAATTGCGCTTGACGATCGACACCATTTCCGGCGTCGCCTTGCCGGCGTCGGTCAGGCGTCCCACCCGCAGGCATGCCTGCAACCCGATGGCTATTTCGGTCTGCATGTCGGCGAGCTTGAGCTGAATCAGTTGATTCGCCGCCAGCGGGCGGCCGAACTGACGCCGGTCGAGGGTATAGCGCCGGGCGGCATGCCAGCAGAATTCGGCGGCGCCCAGCGCCCCCCAGGCGATGCCGTAGCGCGCCTTGTTGAGGCAGCCGAAAGGGCCCTTGAGGCCGCTCACATTGGGCAGCAACGCGTCGTCGGGCGCGGCCACGTCGTCGAGGACGATTTCGCCGGTGACCGACGTGCGCAGGCTCATCTTGCCGGCGATCTTGGGGGCGCTGAGCCCCGACATGCCGCGTTCGAGCACAAAGCCGCGGATTGCGTCGTCCTCGGTCTTCGCCCAGATGACGAAAACGTCGGCGATCGGGGCGTTGCTGATCCAGGTCTTGGCGCCCTTCAGCCGCCAGCCGCCAGCGACCTTGCGCGCCCGCGTCTTCATGCCGCCGGGATCGGAGCCGTGATCGGGCTCGGTCAAGCCGAAACAGCCGACAAGTTCGCCCGTGGCGAGGCCGGGAAGGTATTTCTGCCGCTGCGCCTCGGTGCCATAAGCGTGGATCGGGTGCATGACCAGCGAGGACTGGACGCTGAGCATGGAGCGATAGCCGGAATCGACGCGCTCGATTTCGCGGGCGATCAAGCCGTAGCTGACGTTGTTGACGCCGGCGCAGCCATAGCCCGACAAGGTGGATCCCAGCAGGCCAAGCTCGCCCATTTCACGGAAGATGGCGCGGTCGACGGTTTCCTCGCGGTAGGCGGCGACGACGCGCGGCAACAGCCGCGATTGAGCGTATTGGCGGGCGCTGTCGCGGACCAGGCGCTCGTCCTCGCTCAGTTCCTGCTCGAGCAAGAACGGGTCATCCCACTGAAATTTGGGCCGTTCGGCGGCGGCGGCTGAGGTTTCGGTACGGTGGATAACGGTCACGGCGGCCTCCGTTGGGCGGTCATTGGGCTGGCCTTTAATATAAACGAATTCGAGGCAAGAAAAGCCGGCGGTGCCAGCGCGCCCGCCGCGTGCTACAGATTAGCCATGGCCGGGCGTGAAACTGGGGAAAGCGATGTGCTGCTCGAGTTTCTGCAGCTCGGCCCGACGGTCAAAGTCACGGCGATCGACCCGGTAAGCCTGGTGGAAGTGTCGATCGTGGGTCCGTCCAACGCCGGGGAAGCGGCGCTGAAGCGGGCGGCGATCGACAAGCTGCGCTATGTGCTCAAGAAGCGCGAAAAACAATGAAGTGTTGCCCGGTCGCTGCCGCCTAGGTTAGTTATTGACGGCCTGCCGACAAGGGCGCGCGAGAGAGGGAGGGGGACGCGCTTGGCCTATCTGCTGCAACAAACCATCAATGGGCTCGCGCTCGGGGCCGTCTATGGCCTCATCGCCATCGGCTACACGATGGTCTACGGCATCATCGGCATGATCAATTTCGCCCATGGCGAAATTTACATGATCGGCGCCTTCATCACCGTCATCGCATTTACCATCCTCGGGGTTTTGGGCATCACCTGGCTGCCGCTGGCGCTGCTGATCGTGCTGATCTCGGCGATGATGTTCACCGCCGTCTATGGGTGGACGGTGGAGCGCATCGCCTATCGTCCGCTCCGCGGCTCGCCCCGCCTGGCGCCGCTGATTTCGGCCATCGGCATGTCGATCTTCCTGCAGAACTATGTGCAATACGTGCAGGGCGCGCGGGTGAAGCCGCTGGAACCGAAACTGCCGGGCGGCATTCCGCTGTTGGAGCAGGGGGGCTTCCTGGTATCGATCAGCTACATTCAGATCACGATCATCGTCATCACCGTCGGCTTGATGGCCGTGCTGACCTATTTGATCACGGGGACGGAGCTGGGGCGGGCGCAACGCGCCTGCGAGCAGGACCTGCGGATGACGGCGCTGCTCGGCGTCAACATCGACCGCACCATTTCGAATACCTTCGTCATGGGCGCGGTGCTGGCGGCCGTGGCCGGGATGCTGGTGACGCTCTATTACGGCGTCATCGACTTCTACATCGGCTTTCTCGCCGGCATCAAAGCCTTCACCGCCGCCGTCCTGGGCGGAATCGGTTCCATCCCCGGGGCGATGCTGGGCGGCCTTCTGATCGGGCTGATCGAGGCGCTGTATTCGGCCTATTTCAGCATCGAGTACAAGGACGTCGCGGTGTTCACGACCCTGGTGCTGGTGCTGATCTTCCTCCCCACCGGATTGCTGGGGAAGCCGGACATCGAGAAGGTCTGAGCGCATGGCCACCGAAGCCCTCGCGGCAGGCCGTTCCGATCGTGTGACGGCGGCGCTCAAGGATGCCGGGCTGGCGGCGTTCGTCGCGCTGCTCCTCGCCACGCCGCTGATGGGATTTCAGACGTCGGACCAAAGCGGCGGCAATTTCGGGCTGAAGATCACGTACAGGTTCGATTGGGTCGCCATCGGCGTTGCCGCGGTTTTCTTCGGACGTCTTGCGCTGACCCTGTGGACGCGGGCGCGGCCCGCCGGGTTCAGCCTGCCGTCGCCGACAGCGCTGTTCGGCGCGCCGGCGATGGCGCGGGCGAGAGACTGGACCGCGCCGGCGCTGGTCGCCTTCGCCGCCATCATGCCCTTCATGCCCTTCGCCGACCGCTTCATCGTCGACATGGGGGTGAC
>CAZIVY010000697.1:0-2171 GCA_964542505.1 uncultured Rhodospirillaceae bacterium | reverse complement strand
CGACGTCGTCGCCCTCAACGTCACCAAGTTGCGCAGCGACAATCTCGATCCGCGCGAATACATGCAGCGGCTTGAAAAGTGGCATTCGAAGGTCGCCGCCGGCGGCGGCGGATGGCGGGTGATCAACGACCTCGATAATATCGAGAACGTCCTCCCGCACTGAGCACGTTCTTCCGCGCTGAAACGAAAAGCGGCGGCCCTTGGGCCGCCGCTTTGTTTTTGGCTGCGGGCGCGGTTTCTAGGCGCGGCGGCGGCGGCGCACGGCCGCCAGGCCGAACAGGCCCATGCCCAGCATCGCCAGCGACGCCGGTTCCGGCACATCCACCACCGGCGGCGGCTGGTTGGCAGGGTTGGTCGCGGCGATGAAAGCGTCGATGGCCCCTGCCGGCGTCAAGCCGAACCCCTGATTGAACGACACCGTCACCGAGCCCTGAGCCGGAAGGGTCAGGAAGTAAGCGATGGCATAGCCGATGTCCTGGACCAGGCCATTCGGATCGAAGGGAAACAGCAGGAAGGTACCGAGTTCGATAGCGTCGGCGATGTCGATGACGCCATCCTGGAAGCCGACCACCGCGCCGGGGCCGCCGAGGAACGACGTCATGCTGTTGAGCGCCGTCGCCTGCACGGCTTGCGACGCGGGCGGGCCGACAACGTCAACCACGTCGTTGGCGGTGCCGAAACCGAAGCCGCCCGGAACGCCCTGGTCGGGATCGAAGGCATCGAACAAGCCGACGGTCCGCTCGACCAAGCCGGTGTTGGTAACCGTGGTCGTGGTGCGCAGCGCATCGGCGCCGGCGACGATGCTGTATTCGCGCAGCACGCCGAGGCCGTTGAACGAGGTGCTGACCGAAATCGTCGTGCCGGCCAGCGTCACCGTGGTCGCCGGCAGGGGAAGAATGCCGCCGGCGGGCGTGCGCCGCTGGAAATCCAGGCCTTCGGACATTCCCCAGTCGGAAACCGCCGAGCCGTGATTGAAGAAGTCGACGCCGTTGAAGACCACGGCGCCGATGGCGCCGTTATCGTCGCGGACGGTGAGCGACAACGCGCCCTGCGTGATCGACGCGGCCTCGGCGCTGGCGGTGAAAGCGAGCAGCGACGCTGCCAAGCCGGCGCGCAGAACCAGCGTGCGCGAACGCGAAACCTCGGACGACATGGTGATACCTTCCCTATTTGGCGCGCTTAAGCGCGCGCTATAAGACCACTAACCCGATAATCTCAACGCAAATGGCGTGCCACTTTTGGGTCGCCGCTAGCCGATTGATTTGCTTGGGGGTTCCGCGCGAACGGCGATTTCGGACCAGGCGCGTCGTAAAAAAGGCGATACGCCCATGCTCAATATTGACAACCCACACCTTCTGGTCAGTCTCGCACTAGCCGTTTGCGCCGGGCTGTATCCACCAAGCCCTTTGCTTCGGCGCCAGGACCGCCAAATAAAAAGGCGGCCCCGAAGGGCCGCCCAACGTAACGGGAGGGATTCCAGCCGCGCGGGTCTAGGCCTTGCGCCGGCGCGCGGCGGCCAGGCCCAGCAGGCCCACGCCCAGGATCGCCAGCGACGCCGGCTCCGGCACGTCGACGATGGACTGCGCCAAAGTGAACGCCGTCTGCGCGTTGAGTTGCGAGGCGCCAAAGGCGTGATCGAAGCTCGCCTTGACCTTGTTCCCGGCGTCGATGCTCAACAGGTTGGCGATGACATAGCCCTTGTCCGCGAGGGCGCCATTCGGATCGGCGGGCAAAGCCATGAAATTGTTGAGGCCCGTCGAGCTGAAGATGCCGAGGAGGGTCCCGGACAGGAAACCGGTGATCGCGGGCGAGACCGTGGAGCCCAACAATGAGGTGTAGCCGCTGTTCTGGCCCACGGCTTCGGCCACCCGCGTCCCCGCGAGCGTCGTCACGTTGTTCAGGGTCTTGAAGGCGGCCGGGAGGTCCTGGTCGGGATCGAAGGCGTCGAAAAGTTTGACGACCATGGTCGATCCCGTGTTGTTGGTCAGCGTCGTTGTCGTGCGCAGGACATCGAGCCCGGATACGAGTCTGTAGGTGCGCGTGACGCCGATGCCGAAATAGCTGGTGGTGACGACGATCTTGCTGCCGCTCGTGGTCACCGTGGTCGGCGCCGGAGCGGAGGCGGCGTTGGTGCCGCGGACGGTGAAACCCGAGGAGCTGCTCAAGCCCCA
>CAZIVY010000696.1:0-23005 GCA_964542505.1 uncultured Rhodospirillaceae bacterium | reverse complement strand
CAAGACTGAAGCATCTCATTGATTACTCGTGTGAATCCACATCCTGGGCGGGGTCATGGTTGGACGCGAATGATGACCCCACCGATTTCAATCTTTCGCAACGAGATCAATGCGCTGGGCGGCTTTAGGGGCGGGGTCAATATTGCGCGCGATTTTGCCATCCGAGTACAGCCGCCCGCCGTCGAAGGCGACGCTCGCTTTCTTGCGGCAAACGGCTGGAAGATCGAACGGGAGAAGGCTATCTTCATCCATGCCAAGTGTGGCGCTCCGTAATCGCGTGAACGACTCTGTTCCAACACCAAAATCATGCCCGTGACGAATAATCCGGGTTAAACTCGCGACCACTACGCACGAGCGACGGCGGTCAGACCGATGTGTAATACCAAGTCTCGCTGTTCCCTACTTGTCATGCCCGCGCTTGACGCGGGCATCCACGCCTTAAAACGCAGATGAGATCAAAGACATGGATGGCCGGGTCTTCGCCCGGCCATGACGAAGCGGAGAGTCATCGTCAATGAGAGTTGGTATAATTCCTGTGAAAGCGTGCCGAGAACTTCACCGAACGTTCCAGAAAGAACCCGAGCATATAGACGGTTCAGGGGCGCCGCCAACAGTTGGATTTACGGGCGTTTTCGACCACGCGGCACAATCGAGAATATCAGTCGAGGGGACTCGAAATCCGTTGTTCGCGAGGACGTGGTGGTTCGAGTCCGGCCAGGGGCACCAACGACATCAATGGCTTATGGGGTATGCACCAAGAGGATCACGCCGGCCGCAATTTCCAGGCAAGCACGGGGCAAGCAAACGGCGCGATTTCGCGGCCTTCCGGGCACGCGGCGGCGCTCTCCCGCCGCATACGATACGCGTCGACCAGGGTAGCCAGTTCACAGCGAAGGACCTGGACCTATGGGCCTGCGCCAACGGGGTCAAGCTGGACTTCTTCGCTCTCGCCTCCTGCTCCCGCAGGATCGCAATGATCCGCTCCTCGTTGAACCGCGATGACCGACTGGTGGTTTATGGACTGACCGTAGTTTCGAGTTGTTTGATCAAGCTCAAGGCGTCCTCGACTTCCTTCTCGTAAAGGGGTGGGTTGCCCGAGTGGGCGGCCGGGTTCAAAACGCGCTCAGTGCAGGCGAGAATTTCGTCGATGAGTTTGATCTGGCGGAGGCGTTCAACGTGTTCCGTTTTCAGCAATTGGCGGAAGCGCTTCCGTTGCGTTTTGAGAATGCCTTTGGTTGCTGCATCGAGCGCGGCGTTTCCGTCAATGTCGTCGTCAACGGCCGAGATTAGGAGGTCGCGATGGGCGGCAGGTGTACCACGCAGTACTTTCTCGTACAGGTCGGCTGGCAACTCTCCAAGGACGCGGTTTCGCGCCACGCGCAGATCTTGTCGAAGACCGGCAAATTCCTTTGTCGGATCGACTGCGTTGTCCCGATTCAAGAAACGCTGGGCTGTGTCCTCACACGCTTTGCGCAGGCGAAGGGCGGCTTCATCGAGGTTGTAGCCGTGTAGGTAGTCCTCGGCTTTTTAGAGGTCGGTCTTTTCGGTCTTGGGCTCAATCTTGTCGGCGGCAGTGCCCTCGAGGCGCAGGTAACACCATTCAGAGTGACCGGCGCCGAGCTTTCGGCGAAACTCGCGGAAGAATCCGAGTTCGTGGGTGAGGATAATCTTCTGGTAGTCGGCGAAGGTTTCGGAAAGTAGAATCTCGACGACCTTCATCCGATTGCTGAGCTGGTCCCACCCTGTTGGACAGGTTGGCAGCGGCGATGGCATCAAGCTCGCTGATATAGGTTACGCATTTATCATGCGCCCGCCCATCGGCGTCGAGTCCTGGCACGTCGCCGGGAAGCAGGTTTTGGTCGTCGAGAGCATCGATCTGGCGCGCCTGCTGGTCCAGTTGGGGGCGGTGGTGGCCGTGGCCTTCGCCTGGATCAAGCTGAGGCGCTAGATTGATTTTGGCTACCTCTCACCACCCTAACCGATTTCCTCCGCCATTGGCCCGCGCCTTGACTGATGGCTAGCGGAGAGTCCCCGGCAGCGCCGGCAAACTCAGCGCACCGCGCGCAGTGAGCCGCCATCGACTTGGATAGTCGTGCCGGTGATGTAGGCGCCGCGCGGCGACACCAGCAGCGCCACCAAGGCCGCGATGTCGTCAGGGGCGCCGACTCGCCCCACCGGGATATCGGCCGCCAGGTCCTGCATGGCCTTACCCGATTGCTCGGTGACCTTGTGCAGCCGTGGCGTCTCGATCAGGCCAGGGCAGATGGTATTGATGGTGATGCCGTCGGCGCCAAGCTCGATGGACGCGGTCTTGGCGAAGCCCATGACCCCGGCCCAAGTGGCCACCGACAGGCCAAAGCCGGGCAAGGGTTGCAACATCGACAGCGCGGTGATGTTGAGAATGCTGCCGCCGCCGGCGCGCCTCATGTGCGGCACGGCGGCGCGCACCAGACGCACCACGCTCATCAAGTTCTGCTCCACCGCCTTGCGCCAGGCCTCGTCGTCGAAGTCCAAGAGCTTGCCCAGCGGCGGAGCGCCGTCATTATTCACCAGGATGTGCATGGCGCCGAACTTGGCGGCGGTGTCGGCCACCAGGCGCGCGCAGTCCTCGGGCCGGCGGATATCGCCCTGGATGGCCACGATGTCGCCGCCGGTTTCGGCCCGCATGCGTTCCAGGGCGGCTTGCAGCGCCGGCTCGCGCCGGGCCGCGATGGCGACGCGGGCGCCCTCGGCGGCGAGAGTCTTGGCGATACCATAGCCGATGCCCTGGCTGGCGCCGTTGACGAGCGCGACGCGGCCGGCGAGTTGGAGGTCCATCAGCGCCTCACCCCGGCCAGGAACCGCTCTGCGTTGCGGAAGAAGACCTTTTCCAGCACCTCCTCGGAATAGCCAAGGGTGCGCCAGTCCGCCACCAGCCTGTCATATTTCAGCAGCGGATAGTCGGCGCCGAACATCACCCGGTCCACCAGGCGGCGGGGAATGTCGTGCTTCAAATCGGGGGTGAAATATTTCGGCGACCAGCCGTGCAGCTCGTACCAGATGTTGCGCTTGTGCAGCAGCACCGAAATCGTCTCCGCCTGCCAAGGCCAGCCCGGCCGCGCGGCGACGATGTTGAGCTTCGGGTTCCTCGCCGCCACCATGTCCATATGGCGGGGATGGCAATGGTCGAGGACGACTCCCATGCCGCCGGGCAGGCCAGCGCCAAGGCCGGTATGGCCGACGAAGATCAGCGCCGGCACGTTGGCTTCGATGCACAGGTCGTAAAGGGGCTGCCAGGCCGGATCGCTGGAGGGCAGCCCGCCCGATCCCGAAACCGCGAGGCCGACAAAACCGCCTTGGTCGATGCAGCGGCGGAACTCCTTCAACGCCGGCTTGCCGTTCTCGGCCTGCAAATGAATCCAGTGGCCCAGCACCACGTCGGGATATTGCCGCATATACTCGAAGCCGTAGTCGTGGATGGCGCGCGCCTGCTCCACGGGCAGGAACTTGGTGTAGCCGAAATCAAGGATGACCTGCACCTTGGACGCCCGCAATTCGTCGGCCATTTCGCTTTCGCTTCGATAACGCGGCGCCGAGTGCCAGGTGCGAATCTGTTCCGCCAGTTCGGCCTCGGTCTGCAGCACATAGCCGCGCTGCGTGCCCCAATGCGAATGCGTATCGATCAGCCGGTCCGTCATCACGCCACTCCCAGATAACTGCGTTGAATTTTCTCGCTCTGGGCGAGGTCGGCGCTGAGGCCGCCCATGGCCAGCCGCCCGTTCTCGAGCACATGGACGTGCCGCGCCGTCTCCAGCACCTTCATGGCGTTCTGTTCGGCCACCAGCACGGTGACGCCGTCGGCGTTGATGCGCCGCAGGACATTGAAGATATCGTCCACCAGTTTGGGCGCCAAGCCCAGCGAAGGTTCGTCCAGCATCAGCAGGCGCGGCCGCGCCATGAGCGCGCGGCCAACGGCGAGCATCTGCTGCTCGCCGCCCGAAAGCACGCCCGCGGCCTGGCCGCGCCGGGCGCCGAGGACGGGAAAATAGGTTTCCACGCGGGCGCGGTTGGCGTCGAAATCGCGGCGCGCGTCCTTCAGATAGGCGCCCAGCTCAAGATTCTCGGCCACCGTAAGGTCGGGGAACAGCATGCGCCCCTGGGGAACCAGGATGATTCCGGCGGCGACGATGTCCTCGGCCGCGCGGCCGTGGATGGGGCGGCCCTCGAACCGTATTTCGCCGGCGCTGACGCGGGTGAGTCCCGAGACCGCGCGCACCAGCGTGGTCTTGCCGGCGCCATGGGGGCCGAGCAGGCCTACCATTCCCCCCCGCGGCACCGTGAGAGTGATGTCGTGCAGCACGTCGATATGGCCATAGCCGGCACGGACGCCACGAAGCTCAAGCATGGCGCGCGCCGGCGGCTGGCTTGGCGCCGCGTCCGAGATAGGCCTCGATGACCGCCGGATTGGCCTGTACCTCGGCGGGGCTGCCCTCGGCGATCTTTTCGCCGTGGTCAAGGACATGGATGGTTTCGGCCAGTCCCATGATCACGCGCATGTTGTGCTCGATCACCAGCAGCGTGACCCCCAGCGCGCCGGCGATGCGCCGGCAGGCGTCGATCACCTCTTTCGCCTCCACGTCGTTCATGCCCGATGTGGGTTCGTCGAGCATGAGCACAAGCGGCCTGGCCATCAGGGCGCGCGCCAGGTCGATTTTTTTCAGCGTGCCGAAGGGCAGGTCGCCGGCGTCGGTGTCGCGCAGATGCGCCAATCCGAATTCCGCCAGCATGGCCTCGGCCTCGGCGGTTGCCTGGCGCTCGGCCTTGGCCCGGCGTGGCGTGCCCAGGAAATCGTCGAACAGGGTCGAGCGCCGATGGGCGTAGGCGCCGGCCATGACGTTCTCCAGCACGCTTCGGTCGTGAAAGATTTCGGCGTGCTGGAAGGTGCGGCCGATGCCGCTTCCGGCGATGCGGTGCGGCGCCAATTGCTGCACCTCGCGCCCCTGAAGCAGGATGCGCCCGCCCGCCAGCGGCACCAGGCCGGACACGGCGTTGATGAGCGAGGTCTTGCCGGCGCCATTGGGGCCGATCAGCCCATGGATGCGCCCTTGCCCGACGCTGAGCGAGACATTGGCCACCGCGCGCAAGCCGCGGAATTCGACGGTGGCTTGCTCGATGGTGAAAAAGCTCATGGGGCGGACCCCGGCAATGGCGCGGCGCGGCGGCGGAGCCGCGCGCGAATTTCCGGCCACAGCCCCACCAGCCCCTTGGGCAGCGCGATCAGCACGATCAGCAACAGCGCGCCATAGACGAACTCGTTGTATTCCTTGAAGCCGCGCAGCATCTCGGGCAGCACGGTCAGCACCGCCGCCCCCACCACCGATCCGGTGATGGACCCGATCCCGCCGAAGACGATGAACACCACATGGCGGATGGAGGTGGAGACGCCGAATTCCAGCGGATCGATGAAACCGGCTAGGCTGGCGAACAGCCCGCCGCCGATGCCGGCGTAGAAGGCGGCGACCACGAAGGCGATGAGCTTGATGCGCGCCAGGGGCACCGAAAGCGTCTGCGCCGCCGCCTCGCTGTTGCGGATGGCGTTGAAGGCCCGGCCGGTGGGGGAGGCGAGAAGCGAGCGCGCGCACCAGATGCCCGCCAGCGCGATGGCCAGGATGACGTAATAGAAATGGAGGTCCCTGGAGAGCTTCATGCCGAACAGGAACGGCCGCGGCGCGTGCATGCCGCGCACGCCGCCGGTAATGGACGGCACTTCCTCGATCAGGATTTGTGTGATCTCGAGGAAACCCAGCGTGACCACGGCGAGATAGAAGCCGCGCAATCTGAGCGCCGGAAAGCCCAACGCGAACCCGAACAGGGCGGCAATCGACCCGCCCATGGGCAGCGCCAGCCAGAAGGTCACGTCCTGCTTGGTAAACAGATAGGTGGTGGCGTAGGCGCCGATGGCCATGAACGAGGATTGGCAGAGCGATATCTGGCCGGCATTGCCGGTGAGCAGATTGAGCCCCACGGCGATGATGATATTGACCAGCGCCAGGCTGGCGACAAAATGGGTGTAGGAGCCGAGAAAAAGCGGCGCGGCCACCAGGACGATCAACAGGACCGCGAGCCCCATGAGCCGCCCCTGTGCGCGCAGGGTTTCATACACGGCGGGCCTCGGCGCTGCCGAACAGGCCGTGGGGGCGCGCCAGCAGCATCACCATCAACAGCACGAACGCGGCCACGTCCTTGAAGGTGCCGCCGATATAGGCACCGCCGAAGGTCTCCAGGACGCCGAGGGCCATGCCGCCGACGACGCAGCCGGGCAGGCTGTGAAATCCGCCCAGTATGGCGGCGACGAAGCCCTTCAAGATCACGCTACCCATGTCGGCGTGGATGCCGATCAGCGGGGCCGCCAGCATGCCGGCCAGGGCCGCAATGGCGGCGGAGAGGGCAAAGGTTCCGGCGAACACGCGGCCGACCCGGATGCCCATGAGACGCGCCGCTTCCTGGTTTTGCGCCACCGCGCGCATGGCCTTGCCGATGCGGCTGTTGCGGAAGAACAGCGCCAGCAGCACCATGATCACCAGCGAACAGCCGATGATCCACAGGTATTGCGGATTGACGAACACGCCGTACAGCCGCAAGGCGGAGTCGCCGAAGGGCGAGGGTATGGTGGATACGGACTCCTGCCAGGAGAGGCGCAGCGCGTTCTTGATCATCAGCCCGATGGCCACCGTGGCGATGACGATGGTGAAGGCCGGGGCCCGCATCAGCGGGCGGATCAAGGCCCGTTCGAGGGCGGCGCCGAACAGCGCGGCCAGCAGCAGCGTCAGCACAAAGACTTGCCAATATGGCAGCTTCATCACCGCTGTCAGGAACAACGCGATATAGGCGCCAAGCGCCACCAATTCGCCCTGGGCGAAATTGAGCACGCCCGTGCCCTTGAAGGCGAGAACCAGCCCCAACCCGACGAGCGCGTAGATGCTGCCCGTGCTCAGTCCCGCGACGAGCAGTTGGACTTCGACCGCGTAGGTCATGGCCTAGCCCCTCTCCCGCGCGGGGAGAGGGGTCTTGCCACGGGTGCGGTTCACTTCTTGTAGTTGGAGAGGATTTCACTCTCGCGCTTGGGGTCCCAACGCAGCGGCACCCAGTGCTGATTCAACACCACCATCATCTGCATGCGCAGATTGCCGATATGGTGCCACTTGGTGAAGGTGCGCGGCGTCGCGAGCTCGCTGACGCGCCAGTCCTCGAGCGTCTCCAGCGCATCGATGAATTTCTCCCGCGTCACGTCCTTGCCGGCGCGGCGTAGGCCCTCGGCGACCACATGCATGTCGCCATAGCCGATGAGGTCGAATACGTTCGGCCGGCCGGCGGGCGCGTTGGGGAAGCGCTTGGCATATGCGGCCTTGAACTTCTTCATGTCCGGATGTTCGGAGTCGAGGAAGACCGGCGTCAGCCAGCCGCCCATGAAGCCCTCGGCGGCATAGCCGGCATTGGCAATGAGGGCGTTGTCCACCATGGCGCCGCTGCCGAAGATGGGCTGGCGCAGGCCCAACTCGCGCGCCTGGCGGACGATGATCGAGGCCTCGGTGACGTGGCCCAGCGTCATGATGACTTCGGGGTTCGACTCCTTCACTTTCAGCAGTTGCGGGGTGAAGTCCTTGTCGCCGACCTTGAACTCAATGCGCGCCACGACCTTGGTATTGAACCATTTCCCCAGCAGGGCTTCGGTGGCGTCGCCCTCGTTCTTGGGGAATTCGTCGCTGCCGCTCAGGATGGCGATGCGCTTGGCGAGCAGGAACTGGGTGAGGAACTCGGAATAAAGCTCGCCGTAGCGCGCCGCCTCGGTGGTGCCGCCACGGAAGAAATAGCGGTTGAAGGGCCGCGTCACGCCCGGCGCCGAGGCGATGGCGACATAATTCGGCACTTTGAGGTCCTTGAGATATTCGAGCGTGCCCACCGTGGGGTTGCTGCCCGACACGCCCAGGATCATGAACACCTGGTCCTGCTCGATCAGCTTCTTGACGCCGGCCAGCGCCTTCGTGGGCGAGAACCCGTCGTCCTCGAAGATCACCTTCAGCTTGCGGCCATGAACGCCGCCGGCGTCGTTGATCTCCTGCAGCGCGATTTCCGCGCCGTCGCGCCCGCCGAGACCGATATAGGCCGCCGGTCCGGTGATCGGGCCATAGGCGCCGATAGTGACCGTGTCATTGGTGATGCCAGTTTCGGCGTAGGCGGCCGTGGCCGCAAACGCCGCGCCCCCCAGTACGGCGGCCAGCAATGTCCGTTTCAGCATTCGTGTCCTCCCTAATTTGGCCGGGGTTAAGCCCCGAGCGTTTCGAAAACGGTATCAGCCTCGCGCCTGCTTCTGCGCCTGGGCTTCCCAGCGCTTCAGCACGATGTCGCGCAATGGCGTCTTCTGCACCTTGCCCGTGGGCGTGCGCGGCAGTTCGGTGACGATCTCGAGGAACTCAGGCACCTTGTACTTGGCGATGTTGGGTTCAAGGAACGCCTTCATCTCCTCGAAGCCAAAGGTTTCTCCTTCCTTCGGCACGATGCAGGCGCAGACGCGCTCGCCCAGCCTGGCGTCGGGCACGCCCACCACGGCGGCGTCGCGCACCTTGGGATGCTGGTAAAGCACCTCCTCGATTTCCCGCGGGTAGATGTTGGCGCCGCCGCGGATGATCATTTCCTTCTTGCGGCCGACGATCTTCAAATAACCCTTGGCGTCGAACACGCCGAGGTCCCCGGTGTGGAACCAGCCCTCGGCCGTGAAGCTCTTCGCATTGGCCTCGGGGTTGTTGTAATAGCCGATGGTGACCGACGGCCCGCGGGTCAGGATTTCGCCGGTCACGCCAGGGGCGGCGGGCTTGCCGTTGTCGTCGACCACGATCACGCCCATCTGGCGCAGCGGCCGGCCGACCAGGCCGCACACCGCCTCGGGGTCTTCCTCCAGCCGCGTGTGCGCCTGGCTGCCGACCTCGAGCATGCCGTACATCTCGACCAGATGGCCGGGGATGCGCTGGCGCACCTCGCGGATCACCTCGATGGGGCAGGACGCGCCGCCGGTCATCATCACCTGGAGCGAGCGCAGATCGTGCTTCTCCAGGCCGGGCGCGTTGAGCAGCGCCACCAGATGCGCTGGGGCGCAGCAGAAATGCGTCACCTTCTCGCGCTCGATCAGCGCCGCCGCGTCCTCGGGCCGGAAGATGTCTTGCAGGACCATCCGGCAACCGGCGAACAGCGCCTGGAGCGTGTTCATCAGGCCCCAATTTAGCCCCACCGGCAGGAACACCAGGAGCACGCTCTCCGGCCCGATGCGCTGGCCCTCGTTCAAGAAATAGCAGGCGCAATTGGTGGTGTTGTGGAGATGCAGCACTGCCTTGGGATCGCCGGTGGTGCCCGAGGTGAAGGCCGTGCGCATCAGCGCATTCGGATGCGGCCGCCGGCGGCGGAGCGCCGCGTCGTCCAGCGCCGGATTCCCGGGGGCGTCGAGAAAGGCGCGGAGATCGAAATACTCCGCCGGCACATTGTCGCCCACCACCAGAACGTGCTTCAAGCGCGGCAGCTTGGGGCGCAGATCGGCCAACATGGCCAGATAATCGAAGCGGCGGAACTCGCGCGGGACGATCAGCGCCGAGGCATCGGTGAAGCGCAGGATGAACTCGACCTCGCGGCTGCGGAAGTCGCTGTGGTATTGGCAGAAGGGCACGCCGGCCAGGACCGCGGCGTTCATGGCCACGGCGAACTCGGTCCAGTTCGGCAGTTGGATCGCCACCACGTCGTCGGCGCCCAGTCCGAGCCCGATGAAGTGCGCAGCCAGCTTTTGCGCGCGCCGGTAGTACTCCCCGTAGGTCAGCCGTACGCGGCTGTCGACGACCGCGAGCTTGTCCGGCGTGGCGCGCGCGTGCCGCTCCAGCTCGTCGTTGCTGGTGGTGTCGCGCCAATAGCCCGCCTTGACGAACTCCGCCATGCGCTCCGGCGTTACCGGCGGATCGCTGATGCGCATTCGGTTCCTCCCCTGCCGACGAGTAGAGGACGCGGCGCTTTCGGGTGTCAAGCTCTGATCTTGCGCCTGTGGTGCGGATTGTGGCGGTTTCCCGCTGTTGTCGGAATGGCCGGGTGTCCTGCGAGAAGGCGGCGGATCTGTTGGGCTCTTGCTCTGCTCATTCAACCGCCAGCGGCGTCGGTCAGAACTCGAGGGAGATTCGGACTTGGCCGACCGGCGGTAAGCCAAGCGGCGTGCGCTCAGGCCCGAACGGTATCTGATTGAAGCCGGCCTTCGCGTGAAATGGTCCCGCGGCGCGCGATCGCTTTCGATTCGGTGGCCTGACTGAACTAACCCGACCGCGCTCGGTAGCAGGGCCCTCGCAAGCCCCTATGCAGAAATCCCTCCGAAACTCGCGCGGGATCAGGCCGAGATTTCCGTGGCCTGGCTGAGCCCGGTGGGGCATACCGAAAACACTTGTTTGTTGCATGACAACTTTCTATCCTCTGTGCGCAACCGGGAGGCGATCCATGGGCAAAAGGCCAAAGCGCGTGGGGATCTATGCCAGGGTTTCGACCCTCAACGGCCAGACGCCGGAGAACCAGCTTCGCGAGCTTCGCGAAGTCGCGGCGAACGCCCGTTGGGACGTGGTTGGGGAGTTTGTTGATCGCGGCATTTCAGGCGCCCGCGGACGTGACCAGCGTCCCGCTTTCGACTCCATGTGGACAAGGGTCGCGCGCCGCGAGATCGACGTTGTCATGGCGTGGTCGGTCGATCGCCTGGGGCGCTCCCTGCAGCACCTCGTGCACTTCCTGGGCGATCTGCAGGCGTGTGGCGCGGACCTCTACCTCCACAAACAGGGCGTGGACACGACCACACCCGGCGGAAAGGCCCTGTTCCAGATGATGGGCGCTTTCGCGGAGTTCGACCGCGAAATGATCCGCGAGCGGGTGAATGCGGGCCTGGCGCGCGCCAGGGCGGAGGGCAAGACACTTGGGCGACCCAAGGTTGCACCGGAGATCGAACAGGCGATTAGGGAGGCGCGTGCTCAGGGCATGGGCATGCTCAAGATCGCCCGTGCGGTGAGGGTAGGATCGGGAACGGTCCAACGCGTACTCGGGGTAAAGAACGCGTAGAACCGAAACTTCGGCGGGCGATGCTTCGCGGTCGCGACCGAAACCGCCGTGAACGGATTTTGGGTGCTGGCTCGGTGTAAGCGGGGGTTTATTGTCCATGTCCTCGGGCTTGGCGCGCTTCAGGATGTTTGAAATATTGAGCGCCGCCTCCCGGCGGACGTACTCGGTTCGTATCCGTCAGTTGGCGGCACGCGGCCGCTCCACATAAGATTGCAAGCGAGCTTCTCGACTTCTACCGCGACCGCCTTGCACCGGGTTAGGCTGCTCCCTAGGATCAGGCATCGGGAGGCGGGGGGCATGCCGGAAACTTGCATCAAGACACGCGCCGACGGCCAAGTTGGCGTCATCATGCTCGACCGGCCCCAGGCGCTTAATGCACTCAGCAGCGCACTGATGGAGGAGGTGACCGGCGCGCTGCGGCATTTCACCGCCGCTCCCGAGATCCGCGCGATCGTGCTGCACGGCGCCGGGCGTGCATTTTCCGCCGGATTCGATCTCAAGGAGTCGGCGGCGCGCAACATCGAGGGCGTCGAGCAATGGCGAGCCCTGCTGCAATACGACTTCGACTTCCTGATGCAGTTTTGGGACTGCCCCAAGCCGACGGTCGCCGCGGTTCACGGCTATTGCCTGGCCGGCGCGTTCGAAATGGCGTTGAGCTGCGACCTGACGGTGGCCGCCGAGGGTACGCGCTTCGGCGAGCCCGAGGTGCGCTTCGGTTCCGGCATCGTCGCCATGCTGCTGCCGTGGTTCGTCAGCCCCAAGGCGGCGAAAGAGCTGCTGCTGACCGGCAATGACCAGGTGGACGCCGCGCGGGCATTGCAACTTGGCATCGTCAATCACGTCGTCCCGGCCGGACAGGAACTCGATAAGGCCATGCAGTTGGCGCGCGACATGGCGGTTGCGGCGCCGCTGTCGGTGATGCTGACCAAGCGCGCCATCAACCGCACCTATGAGATGATGAACATGCGCCAGGCGTTGCTGGCGTCGCTCGACACCGACACGTTGATCGAGGCCGGCGCCGGCCCCGAGCGCACCGAGTTCAACCGCATCCGCAGGGAGCGGGGCCTGAAGGCGGCCATCGAATGGCGCGACGCCCGCTTTCAGCGCGCGCCATGAAATCGGCCGGGAGATGCTGACGGCGGCGGCGCGGCGCCGCCTCGTCACCGTCGTGCTGCTGGCGCCGGCGCTTGGGTTCCTCGGCGTCGCCTTTGTCCTCCCGCTGGGCGTTCTTCTGAAACTCAGCTTTACGGCCCCGGCCGGCCCGCTGTCGACTTACGCCGAGATTTTGGGAGGCTGGCTCTATATGCGGGTCTTCTGGAATACCCTCGTGCTGGCCCTGATGGTGACCACCATCGCGGTGCTGGCCGGCTACCCGGCCGCCTATATGCTGACGCGGCTGAAAGGCTTTGCGCTGACCTTGGCGCTGTACGGCGTCCTGTTCCCGCTGTGGATCAGCGTGCTGATCCGAACCTTTGCGTGGATTCTGCTGTTGGAGAGCAACGGACCGGTCAACCGGGCGCTGGTGGGCAGCGGAATCCTCGATGCGCCAACCGCCTTCCTGTTCAGCAACACGGGCGTCATGATCGGCATGGTGCACGTGCTATTGCCCTACGCGATCCTGCCGGTCTACGCCAACATGCTGCGCCTCGATGCGCGCCTGCTGCTGGCCAGCGACGGGCTCGGGGCGTCGCCGTGGCTGACGTTCCGGCGCGTCTATCTGCCGCTGACCATGCCCGGCGTGGGCGCGGGCGCGGTGTTCGTGTTCCTGTTGTCGCTCGGCTTCTTCATCACGCCGGCCCTGCTGGGCGGCGCCAACAACATGACCGTGGCGATGCTGATCGAGATACTGGTCAACGAGCGGCTGGCGTGGCCGTTGGCGGGAGCCGCGTCGTTCCTGCTGCTCGCCGCGATCCTGATCCTCCTGGCGGTGGCCACGCGCTTCGTGAAGTTGGATACGGCGCTGGAGGCTCGATGACGGCCCGGGACGCGCTTGGTTTCCGCTTCGCCGTGCACGGCTTCGGCGCGGCCGTGCTGGCTTTTCTGCTGCTGCCGATCCTGGCGGTGGTGCCGGCCTCGCTGAACCACGGTTCTTTCATCCGCCTGCCGCCGGAAGCCTGGTCCACGCGCTGGTACGCCCGGTTCTTCGCCGACCGGGAGTGGTTGACCTCGCTGGTCACCAGCTTCGAGGTCGCCGCGATTGCCACTGTCGTCTCTGTCGTGTTCGGAACCGCGGCCGCGCTGGGCCTGGCCCGGGTCGGCGGGCGGATACGCGCGGCGGTTACGGGAATCATCCTGGCTCCGCTGATCGTGCCGGCCGTGGTGACGGCGGTGGCCCTCTACTACATCGGCCGCTATTGGGGCCTTACCGGAACGCTCTTCGGATTGGCGATGGCGCATGTATTGATGTGCCTGCCGTTCGTGGTGCTGAACGTGGGGGTAAGCCTGCGCGGCCTTGACCCGAGTTGGATCCGCGCCGCGGAGGGTTTGGGCGCCTCGCCCGCGCGCGTGTTCCTCACCATAACGCTGCCGACGGTCCTGCCCGGCCTGTTTGGCGGCGCGGTGTTTGCGCTGATCACGTCATTCGACGAGGTCATACTGTCGATCTTCCTGTCCGGCATCCAAGCCAAGACCCTGCCGGTGAAAATGTGGGAGGTCGTGCGGTTGGAATTCACGCCGATCCTGTCCGTCGCGTCCACGCTCTTGATCGCGCTGACCTTGGTGCTCTTCGGCTTGTTTCGGTTCGCCGCCGGTCGGCGCCCGTGAGCGCCCGTGGCCAGTCGATACACTTCGCCGGCGTGTCGCGCTCCTTCGGCGCGGTGCGCGCGCTGCTGAACACGGAACTCGAGATCGGCGCCGGCGAATTCCTGACCCTGCTCGGCCCCAGCGGTTCGGGCAAGACCACCTTGCTCAATATCGCCGCCGGCTACCTTGCCCCCAGCGCGGGGCGCGTGCTGGTCGGCGGACGCGACGTGACCGATCTGCCGCCGCGCCGGCGCAACATCGGCATGGTGTTTCAGAACTACGCGCTTTTCCCCCATCTCAGCGTCGCCGAGAACATCGCTTATGGCTTGCGCGCCCGCGGCCAGCTTCCACGGGAAATCAAGCAGCGCACCGATGCCGCGTTGGAGCTGGTGCGGCTCGCCGGCTATGGCGAACGGGCGATCCGCCAGTTGTCGGGCGGGCAGCAGCAGCGCGTGGCCTTGGCGCGCGCGCTAGTGATCGAGCCGGATGCGCTGCTGATGGACGAGCCGCTGGGCGCGCTTGACCGCCAATTGCGCCAGCACGTGCAGCTCGAGATTCGCCGGCTGCACAGCGCGCACGGGCGCACGACGATCTATGTCACCCACGACCAGGAAGAGGCCCTGGTGATGTCGGACCGTATCGCCATCATGCGCGAGGGAAGTATCGAGCAGATCGGCAGCGCGCAGGAATTGTATGCGCGGCCGCGCAATTCCTTCGTCGCCGGCTTTCTCGGCGAGTCCAATCTATTGCGCGGAACGGTGACGGCGCTCCAGGATGGCCGCGCGGCATTGACCGTTGAGGGGCTCGATCGGCCGATCGAGGGCGCGGCGGCGGAGGGAATTGTCCTGGGCGCCGCCGCCGCGGCGCTGATCCGGCCGGAGTCCGTCCGTTTGACGCGCGCGGAGGACGGGAAATTCCCCGCGCGGCTGGTCGAGAGCGTCTATTTGGGCGAGCTCGTAGCCTTGCGTTTGCGCCTAACCGGTGGTCAAATAATCCTCTGTCGGCGCTTTGCGCGCGACGGCTGGTCGGGGGCCGATACGTGGGGCGTCGACTGGGACCCAGGTGACGTTCGCGTTCTGCCTGACACGGGATTGCCGGACGCACATACAAAAAACGGGGAGGATCATTAGCATGTTGTCACGCCGCCATTTCGTCGGCACCGCTGGTGCGGTCGCCGGCACCGCCGCGCTGGGCATCGGGCCCGCGCGTGCGCAAGCGCGCCCCTTCACTTTCACGTCCTGGGGTGGCGCGCTCTCGGCCATGGAGAAGGATGCCTTCATGGACCCGGCTGAAAAGCTGTTCAACGTCAAGATCGCCAACACCTCGCCGACCGCCCAAGCCAAGATCAAGGCGATGGTCGAAGCCAATGCCGTGGAGTGGGACCTGGTGGACGTGGGAGGGCGCAGCATCTTCATCGGCCGCGACCAGGGCTTCCTCGAGCCCATCGACTACGGCATCGTCACCAACGCCAAAAACCTGGACAAGCGCTGGGTTCAATCCCACGGCGTCTACACCAGCACCGGCGCTACCTTGATCGCGTGGAACGACAAGGCGTTTCCGGGCGGCAAGGGGCCGCAGTCGTGGAAGGACTTCTGGGACGTCAAGAATTTCCCCGGCCCGCGCGGTCTCTACAAGCTGATGTACTACAACTACGAAGCCGCGATGCTGGCCGCCGGCGTCAAGGAATCCGAGATGTATCCGGTGACGCCCGAGAAGGCCAAGCAGGCCATCGCCAAAATCGCCGAGATCAAGCCGCACGTGAAGGTGTGGTGGACCGCGGGCGCGCAGCCGCCGCAGCTGCTGTCCTCGGGCGAGCTCGCCATGTGCTCGGTATGGAGCGGCCGGTTGTTCGACGCTGTAAAGGAAAAAGCGCCGATCGGCTTTACCTTTAAGGACGGTATCGCCTGGGGCAACGCCTTTGTCGTGCCGAAGGGAACGCCCTACAAGGAACTGGCGATGAAGATCATCAACTATGCGCTCACGGACGAGGCGCAGACGCGGCTGTTGCCCGTTGGCGTTTATGGGCCGGTGCTTGAATCGGCGGCAAGAAAGGCCACCCCCGAACAGGCCAAGCAGTTGATCATGCATCCCGACAACCTGAAGCAAATGATGGTTCTGAACGACGAGCAGGCCGGCGTGTACATGACCAAGTACGACGAAGATTGGAACAAGATGCAGCTTGCTTGATCGCTGGTGTCGCCGGGGCCCGCCGCGTCATGTGGCGGGCCCCGCTTTCCTTTTAGCGCCCGACCGGCATTCCCCCCGACATGCCGCCGCATCCATTGACCCCTCTGCTTTCTCCCCGCTCGGTCGCTTTCGTTGGCGCTACCCCGCGCCCAAATTCGCCCGGCAACGACATGCTGCGCATGGTCAAGCGTTCGGGGTTCAGCGGCGCCGTCTATCCCGTCAACCCCAAATACGGCAGCGTCGACGATTTCCGCTGCTACCCGTCGCTCGCCGCCTTGCCCGAGCGGGTTGACCATGCGGTGTTGAGCGTCGCCAACGAGCGGCTGGAGGCGGCGCTCGATGACGCGTTGGCGCACGGCGCGCGCGCCGCCACGATCTTCGCCAGCTGCCAACTGGAGAACGACGGCGACCCGCCCCTGACCCAGCGCATTGCCGCCAAGGCCAAGGCGGCGGGCATGGTGATTTGCGGCGCAAATTGCATGGGCTTTTACAACGACGCGGACGGCTTTTGGGCGGTGGGATTTCCCGCCCCCCGCGAGCCGCGCCCCGGCCATATGGCCTTCATCAGCCATTCCGGTTCGATCTTCGGCGCGATCGCGCATAACGACCCGCGCTTCCGCTTCAATATCTGCGTGTCGCCGGGCCAGGAGCTAACGACCACGGTGGCTGATTACATGGACTATGCGCTGGAGATGGAGAGCACGCGGGTCATCGGCCTGTTCCTCGAGACGGTGCGCGATCCCGGGCAGTTCGTCGCCGCGCTGGAGAAGGCCGCGCGGCGCGGCGTGGCGGTCGTGGCGCTAAAGGTTGGGCGCACGGAAGAAGCGGCGCGCATGGCGCTCGGTCATTCCGGCGCGCTGACTGGCGACGACGCCGCCCATGACGCGCTGTTCCGCCGTCATGGAGTGGCGCGCGTTGACAATGTGGACGAACTGGCCACGACGATGATGCTGTTCGCGCAAGGCCGTGCCTGCGCGCGCGGCGGCCTTGGCGCCATTCTCGATTCGGGCGGCGAGTGCGAGATGGTAACCGACCTGGCCGCCGCGATGGACGTGCCGTTCGCGAGAATTAGCGAGGATACCCGTGCCAAGCTGGCCCAGCGCCTGGACCATGGCCTGGAGGCCCGCAATCCGCTGGATGCCTGGGGCACCGGCCGCGACTTCGTGGGCATATTCCGCGACTGCTCCAAGGCGCTGCACGACGACCCGGACACAGCCTGCATGATCCATTTCGCGGATCTCAGGTCAAACTATTACATTCACGAAGGCTACTTCGAGGCGCACAGCGCGCTGGTCCGCCAGACGGCCAAACCGCTTGCCGTGGCCACGAATTACACCCAGCTCCGCCACGACGACATCGTGGCGCGCTTCGGTGCGATCGGCGTGCCGGTGCTCGACGGCACCGTGCCGGCGCTGAGAGCGATCCGACACATGTTGGCTTATCGCGATTTCCTCGAACATGGCGCGCCGGCGCTGGCACCCGCGCCGGCCAGCGCCGGCGCGCGGTGGTCCGAGCGCCTGGCCCAACCGCGGCCGTTGGACGAGGCCGAGGCTCTGGCGCTGTTCGCCGACTACGGCATCGCCACGGTTCCCTTCCGCGTTGCCGACAGCGCGGCGGCGGCCGAGCGGGCAGCGGCGGAAATCGGCTACCCGGTTGCGCTGAAGACCGCCGCGCCGGGCATCCTGCACAAGACCGATGCCGGCGGGGTGCTGCTCGGCTTGCGCGACGCCGCCGCTCTACGCGCGGCCTATGCCGACCTGGCCGGGCGGCTTGGGAAGCGCGTGCTGGTGGCCGCCATGGCCGCAAGTGGCGTCGAGATCATGCTCGGGATGAAGGTCGACCCGCAGTTCGGACCGGTTGTCGTGATCGGCGCGGGTGGCGTCCTGGTCGAAGTCCTCGCCGCGGTAACCCACGAATTGGCGCCATTCGACGCCGCGACGGCGCGCCGGGCGGTGGAACGACTGAAGCCGCTGAAGCGCTTGCTGGCTGGCGCCCGGGGACGCCCCGCCAGTGACGTGGACAGGCTTTGCGATCTGATTGCCCGGTTCTCGGTGATGAGCGCCGACCTCGCGCTTCTGGTCGGCGAGATCGACGCCAATCCGGTCATCGCCGGGCCGGCCGGCGCGGTCGTGGTGGACGCGATGGTGGCGCCGCGGGCCGCCGCCGGGGCGCGGGCCAAGGAGAAACGACAATGGACCTGACCATCGACAAAGCCGATCTGGACCTGAAGGCGCGGGCGCGCCGCTTCGCCGAGGCCGTGCTGTTCCCGCACGAGGTGGCGCTGGAGATGGACGGCCACCTGCCCGACGCCACCAAGGCCCAGTTGAAGCAGGCCGTCATCGATCACGGATTCAATGCCATCAATCATGCGCGCACGCACGGCGGCCAGGGCCTGTCCATCTTTCAGCAGACCCTGGTGAACGAAGAGTTGGGCAAGGCCACCGGCGCGCTGTGGGCGGTGGCATGGCACCCCGCGATCCCGCTCAAGTACGGCACGAAGGAGCAGATCGCTCTCTACCTGGCGCCGAGTTGCCAGGGTAAGCGGCGCGGCGCCTACGCCATCACCGAGCCGGAGGCGGGTTCGGACCCACGCCGGGTGCGCGCCCGGGCCGACCGCCGGAACGGCCGTTACTATCTGAGCGGCGAAAAGTGGTTCGTCACCAGCGGCGACGTGGCCGACTACCTGATCGTCCACGCCCATGTTGACGGCGATCCAGACAAGCCGACCCTGTTCCTGGTCGACAAGGCGCTCCCGGGCGTGCGCATCAAACGGATACCGAAATTCATGCACACCTATGTCTTCGAGCATCCCGAGTTCGTGTTCGAGGACGTGGAGTTGGACGACGCGCGCGTGCTGGGCAAAGTCGGCGAGGGATTCGAACTGACCAAGGACTGGTTCGTCGAGGCGCGGCTGCAGATCGCGGCGAATTGCCTGGGGGCGGCCATCCGCGCCGCCGAGACCGCCAACGCCTACGCCGCCGGGCGGGTCCAGTTCGACCGGCCGATTCGCGATTTCCAGGCGATCGAGTTCATGCTCGCCGACATGGCGGTCGAGATCATGGCGGCGAAAAGCATGATCTATCGCGTGGCTTGGGAGATCGACCGCGCGCTCGACCGCAAGCTGGCACACGCGCGCGCCTCGGCGGTCAAGCTCCATGCCTCGGAGATGGCGGGCCGCGTGATCGACCGGGCGCTGCAGATTTTGGGCGGGCGCGGCTACATGCGCGAGAACCCGGTGGAGCGCCTGTACCGCGACATTCGTGTCGACCGCATCTGGGAAGGCACCTCGGAAATCCAGCGGGCGATTATCGGCGGCCAGATCAAGAAGCGCGGCTTGAACCCCTTTATCGATTGGAACTGAGCCATGGGCGAGGCGCTTCCCCTCTCGCTTTGGGCCGCGACCGCCGCGCCGCCATGCGATACGCCCCGGCTCGTGGACGAAACGCGGGTGGACGTGGCGGTGGTGGGCGGCGGCTATACGGGCCTGTCGGCGGCGCTGCATCTGGCCGAAGCTGGCGCCAAGGTCGCCCTGGTCGAGGCGCATGAGGTAGGCTGGGGCGCTTCCGGACGCAACGGCGGGCAAGTCATTCCCGGCCTGAAATACGATCCGGACGAACTGGTCGCGCGGCTGGGGGCCGAAAGCGGCGAGCGCTTGGCCGCGGCAGCGGGCGCCGTAGCCGACCTGGTCTTCGACCTCGTGCGCCGGCATGGCATCGACTGCCAAGCCGAACGCTCGGGCTGGATCCACGCCTGCCATTCCGCGGTGGCCATGCGCCGCGCCGAAAGCCGCGCGGCCCAATGGCATCGGCGTGGGGTGGTCCTACGTACTTTGGATCGCAACCAGATCGCGGGTCTGCTGGGCACAACCGAGTATGCCGGCGGTGTGCTCGACCCGCGCGGCGGAAAGTTGCAGCCGCTCAGCTACGCGCGCGGACTGGCGCGGGCGGCGATCAGGCTCGGCGCCCGCATCCACGCCAACTCGCCCGCCCGCGCACTGACCCGGGTTGGCCGCGACTGGCGCCTGGCCACCGACGCCGGCGCGCTGATCGCGCCGGGACTGATCCTGGCCACCAACGCGCATACCGGCGATTTGTGGCCGGGCCTTAGGCGCAGCATCATCCCGCTGCAAAGTCTGCAGGTGGCCACCACGCCCCTTCCAGACGCGGTGCGCCGCACCATCCTGCCGCAGGGCCATGTCGTGTCCGACACGCGCCGGCTGCTGTTGTATTTCCGATTCGACGCGACGGGGCGCCTGATCTTCGGCGGCCGCGGCACGGTCGGCGAGCGCATCGTTCCCCGCCATGTGACGCATGTCGAACGGGCCATGCGGCGGCTGTTTCCGCAACTGGGCGAGCCCAGGCGCGAATTCGTGTGGGCCGGGCATGTGGCGGTCACGCTCGACCAGCTTCCGCATCTGCACGAATTGGCGCCGGGCGCGGTGGCGGCGCTCGGGTACAACGGCCGTGGCGTGGCGATGGCGACGTTTCTGGGCAAGTTGGCGGCCGAACGCGTGCTGAAAGGCGCGGCAGCCGACACCCCCTTTCCGCTCACGCCCATGCGCCCGGCGCCGCTGCACGGGGGACGGCTACCGCTGATAGCGGCGCTGTTGCAATATTACCGGCTGCGCGACACTTTGGACACGCGGTTCGGCTGACGGCCGCGCGATGGGGAACGGATGACGCAGGTTTTCGACGCGATCATCATCGGGGGTGGACACAACGGCCTTACCTGCGGCGCGTACCTGGCGCGTGCCGGACTGAAAACCCTGGTACTGGAACGGCGGCACATTATCGGCGGCGCCGCGGTGTCCGAGGAGATCATCCCGGGATTCACCTTTTCGGTGTTCTCGTATTTGATGAGCCTGCTGCACCCGAAGGTGATTCGTGAACTGGAGCTGCGCCAGCACGGGTTTGAAGTGCTGCCCGCCTCGGACATGTTCGGCCCGTTGCCGGACGGCGACCACATCATCTTTTCCGATTCGATCGAAAAGACGCAAGCGAGCTTCGCGCGCTTCAGCAAGAAGGATGCCGACGCCTATCCCGAGTTCAACCGTTACATCGGCGAGACGGCGAATATCGTGCGCAAGCTGCTGCTGGAGACGCCGATCGATCCCACCCGCGGCGATTGGAAGAATTTCCGGCGCAACGTCGGGTTCCTTTGGCGCCATCGCAAAATTGGCGACCGCTTCTACCGCATCGTCGATTTGATGACGATGAGCGCCGATGAATACCTGTCGCGCTGGTTCGAAAGCGACGTCGTCAAGGCCGTGCTTGCGTACTATTGCAGTATCGGTACCTTCGCCGGGCCGAAGACCCCTGGCTCCGCCTACGTCATCATGCACCACATCATGGGCGAGCACGCCGGCGCCGGCGGCTGGGGCTTCGTGCGTGGCGGCATGGGAACCGTGTCGAATTCGATAGCGCGTTCCGGTGAAAGGCATGGGCTGACCATTCGCACCAATGCCGAGGTGGTGTCGGTCGACATCGCCAACGGCCGCGTCACCGGCGTCACCACGCAGGATGGCAGTACCTTTAGTGCCCAAGTGGTGGCCAGCAACCTAAGCTGCAAGGTGACATTCCTGAAGCTGGTGGCCGAGGCCGCGTTGCCGGCCGAGTTCGTGCGCGACATCCGCAACTACCGTACCTTCTCGACCGCTTTCAAGATCAACATCGCATGCGAGCGCTTGCCTGTTTACCGGGCCTTCGACGCCGAGAAATGCGGCTTCGCCTATCCGAGCTACACGCACATCGGCCCGACGATCGACTACCTGGAGAAAGCCTTTGCCGACGCGAAAGCCGGATGGTGGTCCGCCGACCCGTTCATCACTCCCGTGACACCGAGCCTCGTGGACGACACCGTGGCGCCGCCCGGCAAGCACGTCGTCCATCTTTTTGGCGGGCACGCCCCCTACACGCTGCGGAACTCGACCTGGGAGAAGGAGAAGGATCGGTTTGCCGCCGACATGTTGAGAAAGGTCGATGAGTACGCTCCCGGATTCTCCTCAGGCATCATTGGCATGCAGGTACTGGCGCCGCCCGACATCGAGCGGATCATCGGCTCGCCGCACGGGCATATCTTCCACGGCGAGTTGTCGGCGGAGCAGCTTTTCTTCAAGCGGCCGGCGCCGCATTACGCCGATTACCGCAGTCCGATCGCCGGGCTCTATCAGTGCGGCTCGTCGGCGCATCCGGGCGGAGGCGTGGGCGGCGTTCCCGGCCATAACGCCGCGCGGGAGATTCTGATGGATCTGGGGCGGCGTCACCACTGAAACGTCATTGGCGCGAGAACCCGCGGTTCCGCGCCCATTCGGCCTGGGTGATCGGCATCGCGGGCGAGCAACTCCATGACCGAATTGGGCTATGTCTTGGCGGACTTCAGTTCTGTACGCATTGGCCACCGGTCGCCGCCGGTTGCGCGCACGGCGGCTTTCCCGCCGCGCAGGGCCACCACCCGCCACCCGGCCGTTACGGCGCGCGTGGCGCGCCCGTGGGCAGCCGTGCGCCCAAACGAATGCCGCCGGAATCGAAACCCCGGCGGCATCGGTCTTGTGGATCGTCAGTTGGGCTTTTCCCCTCGGTGCTCGCGAATGACCCGCATGACGGCGTCGTCGTCGCTCTCGCCGGCCAAGCGCATCCGTTGCACCATGTCCCACACCTCGTCCGATACGGGCACCAGCCAGGAGCCGTCCGCCTGCCGCGTCGCCGTCGAGCGAAACGGCAGGATCGCCTCCGCGGCGATGGCCCGGTAGGTCGCGTCGCTCACGCGGATGGTCTTCGTGGCCGATTCGTCCCCGCGCGGATCGCCGCCGGCATCCAGAAACTCCCCCGTCGCGCCGGCCGGCGCCCGGCCCAGATATTCAAGGATCTGGACCCACGGGATGTTGAGGATCGGCTTGGTGAAGGCACCCCTTTGGTCCGCACGCCAGCCCTCGCGCGTCGAGGCGAAGAAGCCATCCTTCTCGTGCACGCCGATC
>CAZIVY010000695.1:0-1928 GCA_964542505.1 uncultured Rhodospirillaceae bacterium | reverse complement strand
ATGTGGGCCTGCGCCCCGAGCACGCCGAGCGCTACCCGCACATGTTCTCCGGCGGCCAGCGCCAGCGCATCGCCATCGCCCGCGCCCTGATGCTGAAACCGCGCATCGTGGTCGCCGACGAGCCGGTGTCAGCGCTCGACGTCTCCATCCAGGCGCAGGTGCTGAACCTGATGATGGACCTGCAGGAGGAGTTCGACCTCGCCTATTTGTTCATCTCCCACGATCTCGGCGTCGTGCGCCACATCGCCCACGAGGTCATGGTCATGTACCTCGGCCGGCCGGTGGAGCAGGGGACGAAGGACGCGATTTTCGCCCAGCCAAGCCACCCTTACACGCGCGCGCTCCTGGCGGCGACGCCCACCACCGATCCGCGCTTGCGCCGCGCCCGCGTCGTGCTCAAGGGCGAAATTCCCTCGCCCCTGAAGCCGCCGCAAGGTTGCGCCTTCCACACCCGCTGCCCCCACGCCGCGCCCCGCTGCGCCGCCGAGCGGCCGGAACTCCGCCCCGTCGGCGGCCGCCAGGTCGCCTGCCACTTCGCCGAGAGCATCGGCTGAGGCATGTAGGCATGAACGCCTTCGGCGTTCATAGGTTTGAAACCCACCCCTACGTTCATCAGAAACATTCGGGCCGTACGGGCGGGCTGATTGCACGGGCGGGTTTGAAACCCGCCCCTACGCCAAGGTTCCCCGCCGGCAACTCACGCCGCGCGGCCCTCAGCAAGAACGATAGTTCATGTGCGGCTGGTATGGGTGGCGAAATCGGCCCCGCAGGCTTATGCTTGGGGCATGGCACAAGAGAAACGGAAACCTCGTCGTCCCGCACCCGCGGGCGAGAAGCCTGCGGCCGACAATGCGGCGGCCGCACCGCCGCCAGCCGGAGGCGCACCACCAGCCAGTGGCGCACCGGGCGACCCGGTATTGGCGGCGCTGCATCTGGCGGCGACCCAAGGCTGGGCGGCGACGACGCTCAACGACATCGCGCGCGAGGCAGGCGTTACGCTCGTTGACTTGTTGGCCAGTCATCCCAGCAAGGCGGCGCTGGTCGCCGCGTTCCAGGGCCGCATGGACGCGGCCATGCTGGCCGGCTGGACCGGCGGCGGCGATGAAACCGTCCACGACCGCCTGTTCGACGCCATCATGCGCCGCTTCGACGCCATGCGCCCGCACAAGCAAGGCGTTGCCGCCATCATGCGCGACATCCGCTTCGATCCGGCGGGGCTGTGCGCGGCGGCGGCGGGCGCGCGGCGCTCGCTCGATTGGCTGCTGGCGGCGGCGGACGCCGACGGCTTTTCATTGATGAATTGCGTGCGCCGCGTGGGCGTGGCGCTGGCTTATGGCGACGCCTTGCGCGCCTGGCTCGACGACGACACCCCCGACATGGCGAAGACCATGGCGCGCCTCGACCGCGGCTTGAAGCGCGCTCTCTCGCTCGCCCGTTTCGCCCCTGGGGGCGAAGGGCGCAAAGCCGCGCCTGCAACCGAAGCCGAGGCCTGAGTTTTCCCCTGATCCAGCAACGGAGGTCTTTACCATGACCAAGACGCAGTTTCCCTTCACCCCCGGCGATTTCACCAAGATGCTGAGCGACATGAAGGTGCCGGGGCTCGACCTCGATGCCGTGATGTCGGCGCAGCGCAAGAACATCGAGGCGGTGACGGCGGCCAACAAGGTGGCGGTGGACGCCTGGCAGGAAATCGCCCGCCAGCAGTCCGAATACCTGAAGGAGGCGGTGGGTCAGGCGACCCAGACCATGCGCGACGGCGCCTCGGCCAGTTCGCCCGAGGGCAACGCCTCCCGCCAGACCGAAGCGGTACAGGCGGCGATGGCCAAGGCGCTGACCAACATGCGGGCGATGGCGGAAGTGGCGGCCAAGGCCAATGCCGAGGCCTTCGACAAGATCAACAAGCGCTTCGTGGAAAGCATGGGCGAAAT
>CAZIVY010000694.1:0-4504 GCA_964542505.1 uncultured Rhodospirillaceae bacterium | reverse complement strand
TATGCCCTTGAGCGGGGCCGCATCTATCTGACCGGAACCCAGGCCCTGGTGCGCCTGCCGATGCTGCAGCGCCAGCGGGACCTGGCGGCGGGCCGCAACACCGGCTGCTTCATCTCCGGCTACCGTGGCTCGCCCTTGGGCGCCTACGACCAGGCCCTGTGGCGCGCCAAGGAATTCTTGAAGAAGAGCCACATCCATTTCCAGCCCGGCGTCAACGAGGACATGGCGGCCACCGCCATCTGGGGCAGCCAGCAGCTCAACCTCTACCCCGGCGCCAAATATGACGGCGTGTTCGCCGCCTGGTATGGCAAGGGCCCCGGCGTCGACCGCACCGTGGACGTGTTCAAGCACGGCAATTCGGCCGGCACGTCCCGCTTCGGCGGCGTCCTGGTCTTTGCCGGCGACGACCACGGCGCCGCCTCCTCGACGCTCGCCCACCAGTCGGACCATATTTTCGCCGCCGCGATGATGCCCATGCTCTACCCGGCGTCGATCCAGGAGTATCTTGACTACGGCCTGCTGGGCTGGGCCATGTCGCGTTATTCCGGCTGCTGGGTCGCCTTCAAGTGCGTCACCGAGACGGTGGAAAGCTCGGCCAGCGTCGACATCGCCCCCGAGCGCCTGACGATCAATGAGCCCACCGATTTCGACATGCCCGCCGGCGGCCTCAACATCCGCTGGCCGGACCCGTTCCTGGAACAGGAACTGCGCCTCCAGCGCCACAAGGTCTATGCCGCTCTGGCCTTCGCCCGCGCCAACAGCATCGACCGCGTGGTCATCGACAGCCCGAAGCCGCGCTTCGGCATCATCGCCGCCGGCAAGTCCTATCTCGACGTGCGCCAGGCGCTGGACGACCTCGGCATCGACGACCAGTCCGCCGCCGACATCGGCATCCGCCTCTACAAGGTGGGGATGGTGTGGCCGCTGGAGCGCGAAGGGGCGCGCCGTTTCGCCGAGGGCCTGGAAGAAGTGCTGGTGGTGGAGGAAAAGCGCGCGATCATCGAGAACCAGTTGAAGGAGCAGCTCTACAACTGGAAGGAATCGGTGCGCCCGCGCGTCATCGGCAAGTTCGACGAGGAGCGCGAGTGGATCCTGCCCTCCGCCGCCGAACTGACCCCGGCCATGATCGCCGGCGTCATCGCCAAGCGCATCGGCCGCTTTTTCACCAGCCCCCGCATCGAGGAGCGCCTGGCCTTTATCGCCGCCAAGGAACGCGCGCTGAGCCAGGAGAAGCCGAAGACCGTGCGCCTCCCTTATTTCTGCGCCGGCTGCCCGCACAACACCTCGACCCGCGTCCCCGAAGGCAGCCGCGCCATGGCCGGCATCGGCTGCCACTTCATGGCCATTTGGATGGACCGCGGCACCTCCACCTTCACCCAGATGGGGGGGGAAGGCGTGCCCTGGGTCGGCCAGGCGCCGTTCAGCGAGGACAGGCATGTGTTCGCCAATCTGGGCGACGGCACCTACATGCATTCCGGCATCCTCGCCGTCCGCGCGTCCGTCACCGCCGGCGTCAACATCACCTACAAGCTGCTTTACAACGACGCCGTGGCCATGACCGGCGGCCAGCCGCTCGACGGGCAACTGACGGTCCCCCAGATCAGCCGCCAGGTGCATGGCGAGGGCGTGGCCAAGATCGTCGTCGTCACCGACGAGCCGAAAAAATACCCCGCCGACGCCGGCTTCGCGTCCGGCGTCACCATCCGCCACCGCGACGAGCTGGACGCGGTGCAGCGCGAACTGCGCGAGGTCGGCGGAACCACGGTGCTGATCTACGACCAGACCTGCGCCGCCGAAAAGCGCCGCCGGCGCAAGCGCGGGCTTTTCCCCGATCCGCCCCAGCGCGTGTTCATCAACGAGGCGGTGTGCGAAGGCTGCGGCGATTGCTCGGTGCAGTCCAATTGCGTCGCCGTCGAACCGCTGGAAACCGAATTCGGGCGCAAGCGCGTCATCAACCAATCGTCGTGCAACAAGGACTTTTCCTGCCTCAAGGGTTTCTGCCCGAGCTTCGTCACCGTCCATGGCGGCAGCCTGCGCAAGTCCAGGGCCGCGCCCCTGGGGGCGTCGGGGGCGGCGCCAGGCGCGGGGCTGCCATTGCCGGAACTGCCGCCGCTGGACGAGCCTTACGGGATTCTGGTTACCGGCATCGGCGGCACCGGCGTGGTGACCATCGGCGCCATTCTGGGCATGGCGGCCCATACCGAGGGACTGGGCGTCAGCGTGCTCGACATGGCGGGCCTGGCGCAGAAGAACGGCGCCGTGCTCAGCCATGTGCGCATCGCCCGCCAGCCGGCGGACATTCACGCCGTGCGCGTCGCCGCCGGCGGCGCGCGTCTGGTTCTCGGTTGCGACATGGTGGTGGCGGCCGGCGCCGAGGCCTTGGGCAAGGTGCAGAATGGCGTCACCCGTGCGCTGATCAACGGCCATTTGGCGCCCACGGCGGCGTTTGCCCTCAACCGCGACGTCGATTTCCACGAGGCGTCGCTGCGCCGTTCCATCCGCCAGGCGGCGGGCGACAACCTCACCGAGTTCGTCGACGCCACCCGCATGGCGACGGCGCTGATGGGGGACGCCATCGCCACCAACATGTTCATGCTCGGCTACGCCTTCCAGCGCGGGGTCATTCCGCTGTCGCTGGCGGCGCTGGAAAAAGCCATCGAGATCAATGGCGCCGCCGTGGCCATGAACCGCGAGGCTTTGACCTGGGGCCGGCTCTACGCTCACGATCCCAAGCACGTCGAGGAAGCCGCCCGCCCTTCATTGCCGGTCGCGGAACCCGAGGCCCCGCGCACGCTGGCCGAAATCGTGAAACGGCGCGTGAGCTTCCTGACCTCATACCAGGACGCCAACTACGCGCTCCGCTACCGGCGGCTGGTGGATAGCGTGGCGGCGGTGGAGCAGGCGCGCGCCAAAGGCTGCGGCGGGCTGGCCGAGGCGGTGGCGCAAAACGCCTTCAAGCTGATGGCCTACAAGGATGAATATGAGGTTGCGCGCCTGTTCGCCGACCGCGCCTTCCGCCGCCGGCTCGACGCCCAGTTCGAGGGCGACTTCACGCTCAACTTCCATCTCGCGCCGCCCATCCTGTCGCGGCGCGACGCCCGTACCGGCGAGGCGGCGAAGATCGCTTTCGGTCCCTGGATGATGCGCGTGTTCGTTTTGCTGGCGCCGCTGAAACGCCTGCGCGGCACCCGCTTCGATCTCTTTGGCCGCACAACCGAACGCCGGCGGGAACGGGCGCTGATCGCCGACTATTTCGCCTTGGTCGAGGAACTGGCGGCGTCGCTGTCGCCGGCCAATCACGCGCTGGCGGTGCAACTGGCCAGCCTGCCCGGCGACATTCGCGGCTTCGGCCACGTCAAGGAGCGCAGCATCGACGCGGCGAAGGCGAAAGAAGCCGACCTGCTGGCGGCCTACCGGCGGCCGGCGGCCCACATCCACGCCGCCGAATAGGACCGCCGGAAAAGGGCCGAACAGGAAACATCACGGAGACAACGCGAATGGTCGACATCAATCGCCGGATCGTGCTGAAGCGGCGGCCGCAAGGCATGCCCCAAGCCAGCGATTTCGAGATCACCGAGCAGCCGATTCCCGAGCCCGCCGAGGGCGAGGTGGTGACGCGGTTGATATGGCTGTCGATCGATCCGTACATGCGCGGCCGCATATCGGCGGTGAAGTCCTACGCGCGCGGCGTAGAGCCCGGCGAAGTCATGGTCGGCGGCGGGGTCGGTCGGGTGGCGCGCTCGCGCCACCCCAACTACAAGCCCGGCGACTTGGTGGAAAGTTTTTCCATGGGCTGGCAGGACTACGCGACATTGCCCGCGCCGGGCTTGCGCAAGCTCGATGCCGCCGCCCATCCGCCGGAACTGGCGCTGGGCTTGCTGGGCATGCCGGGGTTGACCGCCTATTTCGCGCTGCTCGATATCGGCCGGCCCAAGGCCGGCGAGACCGTGCTGGTTTCCGCCGCATCGGGCGCGGTTGGCCAGGTGGTGGGCCAGATCGCCAAGATCAAGGCCTGCCGCGCCATCGCGATCGCCGGCGCCGACGACAAGCTGACGTGGTGCCGCGAACTGGGCTTCGATGGGGGTATCAACTACAAGACGGCCCCCGACTTGGGCGCCGCCATCGCCGCCCAGTGCCCGCAAGTCGATGTCTTCTTCGACAACGTCGGCGGCGCGGTGCACGACGCCGCCATGGGACGCATCGGGGTCGGCGCGCGCATCATCATTTGCGGCGTCATCGACACCTACAACCGCCTGGAACAGCCGGACATCGGCCCGCGGCACTTGCGCCGCATGTTGGTCAACCGCGCCACCATGACGGGCTTCCTGATCACCGATTACGCCGCCAGGTTTCCCCAGGCGCTGGCCGAGCTCGACGGCTGGCGGCGCGCCGGAAAGCTGCGCTACCGCCAGGACGTGACGGACGGATTGGAAAACGCGCCCGCCGCGCTGGCGCGGGTGTTGTCCGGCGGCAATTTCGGCAAGCAACTTGTCCGCGTGGCGGA
>CAZIVY010000693.1:0-2262 GCA_964542505.1 uncultured Rhodospirillaceae bacterium | reverse complement strand
GCCGCCGTGGCGGCGGCGCTGACGGCGCCCGCCGGCCGCTACCCGGTCAGTCTGCGCGTCACGCTTCCTTTCGGACGCCATTTCGTCGCCGTCATCGGCGGCCGCGAGCGGCGCAGCCCCGAGCGCCGCTCGCTGGAGCGCCTGCGCCATCCGCTGATGACGCTGGGAAACATCGTGTTCGTCACCGCGCTGACCGGCCTGTTCACGTTCATCGCCGCCGTCGCGATGCTGTTCTACAGTTCGATCCTGGAGTTGTAGACGCGAGGGCCGAGGCTGTTCGCGACCTCCGGGCTACCGCCCGATGAGGCCGCCACCGCCTTCACCGCGATGCGCCGTTTTCGCCCGGCAGGGGGCCGCGGCCGGATCACGATCTCGATCTCGCGGTCGAGCGCCGTCAGGAAATGCATCAACCGCTCGACGGAGTATTCCCGAAAATGTCCGTGGAACATGCGTGAGACCTCGGGCTGGCTGATGCCGATCGCCTTGCCGAGGCCGGTCTGGGTAAGCTTGCGCCCACGAGCCGCCCGAACGATCTCGGAGACAAGCTGCGCCTTGAGATAGTGGGTCTCGGCATCGCGAAGGCCGAGATCGGCGAACACGTTCCCGCTTCCCACGGTCACAGCTTCGGAAACGCGGCTCATAGCTTGACTTCCTTCTTTGGCGATCATCATGGCGACGACTTGAGTGCCTTGCGGACGCCTTCCGGATCGCGGGCAATCACGGTGAGATAGGCTCGCACAGCCTGATCCGGTTCGGCCCGGCCCTGCTCCCAATCGCGCAGGGTGCCAATCGGGATATGAAAGCGGGCGGCAAATTCCTCCTGCGTCAACGCCAGCGCACGGCGCAGCGACTTGACGCGCGGGACGCGCCTCATGCGCTTAAAATCGTCGGGCGTGAGCGGTTGTGCGTCGGGGTCGCTCAAGGCGGCGGCATGACGCTGCTCCTCGGTCATGGCATCAAGCACCGACCAATCCACACGATTATCAAGTGCGTGCTCGCGCCCGTCCGCGTCGATCTGGACCCATTCACCATTCTTCTTGCGCGTTCTGACGGTAGTATTCTTGCTGTTCATGCTTCGATGCCTGGCGGGCTGAGATGATGCGGATACGGTCCTCGCGCTCCGTATAGACGACATAGAGAAGGCGACCGGCGACCAATCCAATGAGGACGAACCGCCCCTCGCCGTAGGCCTCGCTCGTGTCCGGCCACTCGACATGGAAGCGGTCATCGAAGGCAAGTTTGGCGGCCTCGAAGCTCACTCCGTGCTTGCGGAAATTACTGGTGGCCTTGTCGCCATCCCATTCAAACGTGTCGTTCATGAATATACGGGATTCCCGTAGTTTAGTCAAGAACAAAGCGTACTGGGCGAAGCGTTCGAGAGCGAGAGCCTACACAACCGGTTTTGGACCGCGCCGACGCAAGAGCGTCGCGCTCGATGCCAACACATACGATTCAGAGGAAAGGGCGGAGATTGGAGGGTTTTGGGCCTTTTGTAACTTTACTACTTGTCGCGGCGGATCATTCGCATTCCGCTGAAGATCGACTGGCGGTCGGCCGGCAAGGCAACCGCGCGGTGAATGTCGGAGAATAAATTACTGACAAATTGGAGCGGGCGAAGGGTGCGAGCGCCGAAGGCGATCGCTTAACCCGAGACGGCTAGATTGAGGCCTCTACTGGAGCGGGCGAAGGGTGCGAGCGCCGGAGGCGATCGCGGAGCGCCGGAGGCGATCGCTTAACCCGAGACGGCTAGATTGAGGCCTCTACTGGAGCGGGCGAAGGGTGCGAGCGTCGGAGGCGATCGCTTAACCCGAGACGGCTGGATTGAGGCCTCTACTGGAGCGGGCGAAGGGATTCGAACCCTCGACCCCGACCTTGGCAAGGTCGTGCTCTACCCCTGAGCTACGCCCGCGTCCATGAGGCGGCGGCGATGATAGCCATCCAACCGCCCATTGCAAGCTCAACGCTAGGCCCGGCCGGTTTAAGGTCCCCTTAATGCCGGCCCCGCCGGCACACTTGGCATAGCCGCCACCGCGCCCCATCTTGTATGCTGGACCTGTCGTTAGCAGTAGAAAGCCGCCCATGGACATCATCGGCAAGCCCGCCCCCGCCTCCGAGGGCGACGTGGTCAAGGATAGCAGCATGGCGACCTTCATGGCCGACGTCATCCAGGCGTCGATGAAGGTGCCGGTGGTGGTGGATTTCTGGGCCCCCTGGTGCGGTCCCTGCCGCCAGCTTGGGCCCCTGATCGAGAAAGTCGTGCGC
>CAZIVY010000692.1:0-2397 GCA_964542505.1 uncultured Rhodospirillaceae bacterium | reverse complement strand
TGTTCCCGCGCGCCTGGGTCGGCGTCGTCTTTAGCGAGGACGTGGCCGCGCCCGGCGACGCGATGCCCGTGGTCGTCGCCGGTGTTCCGCTCATCATCTTGCGCGACGGCGCCGGCAGCGTGCGCGCCTACCACAATGTATGCCGCCATCGCGCGACGATCGTTCTTGAAAAGCCGGTGAAGGGCGCCAGGCGATTCTCCTGCCCCTACCACGCCTGGACCTACGGCCTCGATGGCCGCTTGCTGGCGACGCCCTATTTCGCCGGCACCAAGGATTCCCGCCCCACGGGACGCGACGAGACGAAACTTGGGCTGGCGCCGGTGGCGTGCGACGAGTGGAATCACGTGGTGTTCGTCAATCTCGACGGACGCGCGCCGCCGCTTGGCCACTACGTCGCGGGCGCGAGCGGGCTGTTCTCGCCGCTCGACCTCGCGCAGACGCGTCAAGGCCACCGCCATGAATGGGAATTCAAGGCGAACTGGAAGTTGGTCTTCGACAACTGGGAAGTCTACCACCACGTCTGGGTGCACGATGGCGTATTCGACCGCATGTCGGACGAGGTGGACCTCAAGACGGGCGAGGTTTACACCCAGGCCGGGGCGGCGGGCGCGGTGATGACGCTGAGCCTGAAGCCCGGCAGTCCGCGCCATTTGCGTAAGGCCGGCCCGCTCGCCACGGCGTCCTTGCCGCCGCTGCCCACAAGAAGTGGCGCCGCCGCGCCGACCGCGGCGGCCGTGGCGCTGTTGCCCAATACGACGGTCACCATCACCCGCGACGCCTTCGTTCCGGCCATCTACCTGCCCATCGCCCCGGACCGGACGCTGGTCCGCATGGCGTGGTATTTCACTGGCGACGCCGCGACCGACGCAGCTTACGCGGCGGACCGTGAACGCGTGCTCGACCGCTGGCTCGGCCCCACGCGCCGCCTCGAGGATCGCGGCGGGATTCGCAGCCAGGATCACCGGTGCATGGAATTGCAGCAGGCGGCGCGCGGTTCGCCCATCGCCGACGACGTCATTTTCTCCCCGACCTGGGAGCAAAACGTGCACTACTTCCAACGCTGGATTCTCGAGCGACTCGCCGGCTGACCGCCGCGGCGATTCCATTCCGCAGGAGCAGACATGAGCGCGTGGATTCGCATGGTGCCGGTGTCGGAAGCGACTGGCGTCCTCAAGTCGATGTACGAAAAAGTCAAGACGCCGCATGGCACCGTCGACAACGTGATGAAGGCGCACAGCCTTCGCCCGCGCACGATGGAGGGTCACGTCGTTCTTTACCGGAGCGTCCTCCACAGCCCCGACAACAAACTCCCCTTCTGGTTCCTGGAAATGGTCGCGTCCTATGTCAGCATGATCAACCGCTGCGATTACAGCCTGACCCACCACTTCGCCAATGCCCGCCGGCTGCTCAAGGATGACGCGCGCGCCGACGCGGTTTACGGGGCGTTCAAGGCCGGGCGCCCCGAGGACGTTTTCGCCGGAAAAGAGCTGGCGTTGCTGCGCTACGCCCACAAGCTGACAACCGAGGTGGGCGCCATGGTGGAGGACGACATGGCGCCGTTGCGCGCCGCCGCCTGTGACGACGGCGAGATTCTCGAGGTCAACCAGGTCACGGCCTATTTCAACTATTCCAATCGGTTGTTGAATGGGCTGGGGGTGACCACCCGGGGCGACGTGATCGGCTACTACACGACCGGCAAGACCTAGGGCCGCTTGCCCGCGCGCGCCGCCCAAGCCTAGAGTGGTTTCAACGATACGCCCCTAGGGAACCGAACCCGCCGAACGAGGCAAAGATGGCTTATGCTGGCGCCAAGGCGATGGCCGCTACGGAAATCCCGGTTATCGACATCCATTCGATCGTCGGTGGCGACAGCGGCGGGTACGGCCGCGTCGCCAAGGCGATGCGCGATGCCGCCGAATCGATCGGCTTTTTCTACATCAAGAACCATGGCATTCCCGAGGCGGTGATCGGGGGCGCGCAGGCCGCGGCCAAGGAGTTTTTCGCCTCGCCGATCGAGGAAAAGCTCGCGGTCAAGATGACCGGCGTTCACCGCGGCTTCATTCCCATCGGCGAAGCGAAGATGTACGCGCGCGCCAAGGTCGACCTCAAGGAAAGCTTCATCTGGGGCATTGACGTGGCGCCCGACGATCCCGAACTCGCGACCAACCGCATGCTCGGCGTCAACCGCTGGCCGGCGCGGCCGCCACGGATGCGATCGGCGCTGAGCGCTTTTCTTTCCGCCAACCTGGAATGCGGCCGCCTGATGTTCCGCGCCTTCGCCGCCAGCCTCGGGCTGCCGCTGGACTATTTCGTGGCGAAATACGACAAGCCCGCCGCTCGCGGCAGCGTCCTCTATTATCCGCCCCAGGACGCCGGTCTTGGCGAAGATCAGTTCGG
>CAZIVY010000691.1:0-24238 GCA_964542505.1 uncultured Rhodospirillaceae bacterium | reverse complement strand
AGCGGAGAGCCTGTGTCCTATCGCGTCCACGTCCGGCAATTCGACCGCCAACTGACGCTCGCGCGCGGCGAAACCATCCTCGAGGCCGCGCTCGCCGCCGGGCTCGACTACCCGTGCGGCTGCCAGTCGGGCAATTGCGGGTCGTGCAAATCGGTGCTGCTGAAGGGCGCGGTCGAGCTCGCCCCCTATTCCGAGTTCGCTTTGTCCGACGAGGAGCGCGCCGCCGGCATGATCCTCGCCTGCCGGGCCATGCCGGAGACCGATTGCGAGGTCGCCTATCTCGACCCCGACGAGGCCGTGTCCCATTCGCGGCGCGAGTTCGAGGCCAAGGTGATCGGCCTCGACGACGCCACCCACGACATCAAGCGCCTGCGGCTAGAACTCACGAGCGGCGAGCCGCTGGCGTTCGCCGCCGGCCAGTACGCGGCCTTGCGCTTCGACGGCCTGCCGGCGCGCGACTTCTCCATGGCCAACCGCCCGGACGACCCGGTGCTCGAATTTCACATCCGCGCCATCGCCGGCGGGACGGCGAGCCAATATGCCGCCCGGCGCCTGAAACCAGGCGATCGCGTGCGCGTCGAGGCGCCGTTCGGCGTGTCGTACCTGCGCCAAAAGCACCGGGGTCCGATTCTGGCCCTGGCCGGCGGTTCGGGGCTGGCGCCCATCAAATCCATTGTCGAGCAGGCGCTGGCCGCCGGCATGATCCAGCCGCTCCAGCTTTATTTCGGCGTCCGCGACGAGCGCGACCTTTATCTCGAGGATCATTTTGCCGCCTTGGCCAACCGCCACCCCAATCTCCGCTTCGTCCCGGTGTTGTCGAACCCGCAAGCGCCCACGGAGCGCCGCACCGGCTTCCTCGCCGACGCGTTGGCGGCGGACTTCACGAGTCTCGACGGCAGCAAGGTCTATCTGGCCGGGCCGCCGGTGATGGTCGAATCCTGCGTGGCGGCGGCGCAGGCGTTGGGCGCGCGGCGCGACGATTGCCACGCCGACGCCTTCTACACCGAGGCCGATCGCGCCAAGCTGGCGGCGGCGCCATGAGCGAGCTCGATCGCCTGGACGGCCGCGTCGCCCTGGTTACCGGCGGCGGGCGGGGCATCGGGCGGGCGGTGGCCGCCGACCTGGCGGCGCGGGGCGCCAAGGTGGTGATCGCCGATTCCGGCGTCGCCATCGACGGCAGCGGCGCCGACCCGCAAGTGGCCGAACGGGCGGCGGCCGAAATCGGCCCCGCCGCGCTGGCCTTCACCGACAGCATCGCCAGCCCCAGCGCCGCGGCGCGTGCGGTGGCGCGGGCAGTGGAACGCTTCGGCGGCCTCGACATCGTCGTCAACAATGCCGCCATCCTGCGCGACGCCTTGATCTTCAAGAGCGACGCGTGCGACTTCGATGCCGTCATCCGCAACAACCTTGCCGCCGCCTTTTACGTTCTGGCGGCGGCGACCCCGGTGTTGCGCGACCAGGCCAAGGCCGCCCGGGGCGGCAATCCCTATGCCTGGGGACGCATCGTCAACGTCACCTCGTCCGCCGCGCTGTACGGCAATTTCGGCCAGTCCGCTTATGCCAGCGCCAAGGCCGGCTTGCTGGGCCTGACCCGCGTCGTCGCCCAGGACATGTCGCGCAGCGCCGTCACCTGCAACGCCCTGGTCCCCTTTGCCGCTACCCGCGTCACCGAAAGCATCCGCCCGGCCAACGAGGCGCAGGCGCTTTACAAGGCGCGGGGGCTGAAGATCGCGCCCCGCCACGTGGCCACCGTCATCGCCTGGCTCTGTTCCCCCGCCGCCCAGGACGTGACCGGCCAGGTCGTGGGCGTGCGCGGCCGCGAGGTGTTCCTGTTCGCCCCCATGCGCCCCCTGGCCAGCCTCTCCAGCCCCAAGGGCGATTGGGACGTGGCGGCCCTTGCGCGCGCGGCAGCCGCCGAGTTCGCGCCGCGCTATACTGACCTCGGCACCGATCTTGAGCATTTCAACACCGAGCCCCTTGCATGAGGCCGTCATGAGCCACGTCGCCACCGTCCGCACCTGCGCCGACCTGAAGGACCGCCCCGACGACTACCGCCAGGCGGTGGCCAAGATCGTCGTCAGCCACGCGGTGAACGAGCTTTACGGCGCCCAGGTATTCGACGAGCCGGCGATCGCGCTGGCCCCCACGCCCTACGCCAAGTGGCTTGCCTGCCGGGTGGCGATGGAGGAGTACGGCCACCATGTGCGCTTCCGCGAACTCGGCGAGGAAATGGGCATCGACGCCGGCGCCATGACCCCGCGGTCGAAGAAGCCGCTCAGCATTTTTTCCTTTCAGCTTCGAAATTGGCCCGATTTCGCCGTCATCAAGCTGCTGGCCGATCTGGCGGAGATTCTGCAGGTCGAGGATCTGTCCGACTGCTCGTTCCTGCCGCTGAGGAAGCTCGCGCGCATGACCATGCCCGAGGAACGCTTCCACGCCCAGCTTGGCCGCGATCTTTGCGGCGAGTTGTGCAAGACGCCCGCCGGCCGGCGCGAGGTGCAGGACGCCATCGACCGCCTGTTCCCGTTGCTGCCGGCGTTTTTCGGCAAGCCCGGATCGCGCAATAACGAACTCTTCCGCAAGTTCGGCCTCAAGCAGCGGCGGAACGAAGACATGCTCGCCGACTATCTGCAACGGGCCAGGCGGGTGGTCGAGGACGAGCTTGGCCTGAAGCTTCCTGAAACGCCGCTCCCGGCCTGAGGGGACAGCGCCCATGCCCACCGCCGCCGCGCCGCGCCAGGATTTCTACCGGCGCATCGCGCCCCTCAACATGGCGCCCTTGTGGGAGCAGTTCGAGAACCTGGTCACGCCCGAGCCGAAAAGCGCCTGCCGGCCGGCGCTCTGGCGCTACGCCGACGTGCGGCCCTCGATCATGGAGGCCGGGCGCTTGATCACCGCCGCCGAGGCCGAGCGCCGGGTGTTGATCCTGGAAAACCCCGGCATGGCCGGGCAGGGCCGCGTCACCACCTCGCTCTACGCCGGGCTGCAACTGGTGCTGCCGGGCGAGACCGCCCGCGCCCACCGCCACACCCAATCGGCGCTGCGCTTCATCATCGAGGGCGAGGGCGCCTACACCGCGGTGGACGGTGAGAAAACGATCATGCGCGAGGGCGATTTCGTCATCACGCCGTCCTGGGCCTGGCACGATCACGGCAATGACAGCGAACGGCCGATGGTGTGGCTGGATGGCCTGGATATTCCGCTGGTGCAGTTTCTCGACGCCTCTTTCGCCGTGCGCTATGGCGAGGAGCGTCACCCGCTGACCCGCCCGGTGGGCGACTCGCTTGCCCGCTTCGGCGCCGGCTTGCTGCCGGTGGATTACGCGCCGGCGTCCGCCTCCTCGCCGATCCTGAACTACCCTTATGAACGCACGCGGGCGGCGCTGGAACAATTGCGGCGGACGGCCGAGTGGGACGCCTGCCACGGCATCAAGCTGCGCTACGTCAATCCGGCCAATGGCGATTTTCCCATGCCCACCATCGGCGCCTACATGCAGCTTCTGCCGGCGGGCTTCGATTCCACCCCCTACCGCGCCACCGACGCCACCGTGTTCGCGGTGGTCGAGGGCAGAGGGCGCACCGTCGTCGGGGACACCAGCATCGACTGGCAGCCGCGCGACATTTTCGTTGTGCCGAGCTGGCGCTGGCATCGCCATGTCACCGCCGGGGACGCGGTGCTGTTCAGTTTCTCCGACCGCCCGGTGCAGCTGAAACTGGGCCTTTGGCGCGAGGAACGCGGCAACCAGGGCGCCGCTCGATGAAGGAAGCGGGCTGATGAACGAGGCGGAAGAAGGCGAATCCGGTTTCGCCGCGCCGCGTCTTCAGGGCCTGACGCGCCTCGCCCACATGGCGCGCCAGTTGGGCTGGTTTTCAAGTCTTGGGCGCCCCTTAAGGCCGCGCGAGCGCGCCGACGCCGAATCCTACCTTGCGGCGCTAGGATTTCCCGACGCCACCGTTGCCGCCGTCGCCGACTGGGACGAGGCGGAATCCTGCGTCCGCAATCCGGGCTGGAACACCGACTGGTGGGAGGCGGAGGAACAGTTGCGGGCGGCGCTTCTGGCCGCGGCCCTGGAACAGGCCGAGCAAGACGAGGTGATGAGGGCGCTGACCATGGTCGCGGCGGCATCGTCCGATGCGGTTCACGCCGCGGCCGAATCGGCGGCGGAGCGCGAGGGCGTCACCGATCCGGCGCTGATCCGTTGCGCCGCCGGCGCGGCCACCCAAGCCGCCTATCAGGCGGCGCTGGTCCTCGCCGCCGGGGCCGACGACGACCACGCCTTCGCCGCCAAGTTCCGCCTTTTCGCCGCCGGGCGCTGGCCGCTCGGCATCGTCGGTCAGACCTTCAATCTCTTTTAGCCATGGCGCGGCGGCTTCGTCTGGCCACCTGGAACGTGAATTCGGTTCGCTTGCGCGCCGCGCACCTGGCGCGCCTGGTGGCGGAACACAAGCCCGACGTCCTCTGCCTGCAGGAAATCAAGGTCGCCGACGATGCCTTTCCCCACCAGGCATTGCGCGACCTGGGCTTCGCCCATATCGCGGTTGCGGGCCAGCCCATGTGGCACGGCGTGGCCATCGCCTCCACCCTGAAGCTCGAGCGCGTCACCCGCCGCTCGTGGTGCGGCAAGGACGATGCGCGCCACATCGCCGCCCGCTTGCCCGGCGGCATCGAAGTGCACAATTTCTACGTCCCCGCCGGCGGCGACATTCCCGACCCCGAGGCCAACGAGAAATTTGCCCACAAGCTGCGGTTTCTCGCTGAGATGACCGAATTTTTCGCTCTCCCTGACGGGCGGCGCGCAACCAAGGCGCGTCACGTGCTGGTGGGCGATCTCAATGTCGCCCCCTTGCCCACCGACGTTTGGTCGCACAAGCAATTGCTGAAGGTGGTCAGCCACACGCCGGTGGAAGTGGCGGCGTTCGAGCGCCTCCGGGCCAGCCGCCGCTGGGTGGACGCCGTGCGCCGCTTCGTGCCCGCCGAGCAGCGTCTATATACTTGGTGGAGCTACCGCGCCCAGGACTGGGAGAAATCCGATCGCGGCCGTCGTCTCGATCATGTGTGGGTGACGCCGGCGCTGGAGGGATCGTTGCGCGGGGCAAAGGTGCTGAAGGGCTGGCGCGGGATCGAACCCGCGTCCGATCACGTGCCGGTAGTGGTCGATTTGGCGCTGTAGGGGACGCCGCGTCCCGCCGCCACGCTCAACCCAATCCGGCTTGCCGCAACTTGGCGCTGATTTCGCGCAAATCGCCGGTGGTGCGTTCCAGGCGATGGGCCAGCTCGCGCATGATCTCGATGGCGATTTGCGGGAACTCGGTGACCAGGCGGAAAAACAGATCCTTGGTCACGCGCAGCGCCACCACTTCGCTCGCGGCGGTGACGGTGGCGGTGCGCGGCACGTCGCACAGGATGGCGATCTCGCCCACCAGGTCGTTCTTGCCCAGCGTCGCCACCTTGAGCGGCCCCTTGGGCGTGTCCACGGCCACCTCGGCCTTGCCCTCGATGAGGATATAGGCCGCGTCCCCCATGTCGCCCTGGCGGAACAGCACGTCGCCGGTCTTGAACGTCAGCCGCTCGCTGGTGAACGCCAAGAGCTTGAGCTTCGAGGGCTCGATCTTGGCGAACAGCGGGATGTTCCGCAGCAGTTCGACTTCTTCGTTGAGGCTCAACGGCGTTCCTCCGCGACCGCTCAGGTTTCGACCAACAACTTATGGAACCGGGTGCCGGCGCGGGCAAGCTCGCCATATGACCCCTGGCCATCGACGCGGCCGTCGCGCATGACCAGCACCCGGTCGAATCGCTCGGCCAGCGCCGGACGATGCAGCGACCATACCAGGCCGCGGCCGGCGAATTCACGCTGAAGATTGTCCATGATGGCGGCCTGCGAGGCGCTGTCGAGCGCCGCCGTCGCTTCGTCCATGAACAGGATATCGGGCCGCTTGATGATGGCGCGGGCGATGGCCAGCTTCTGCCGCTGGGCCTGGGTCAGCCTTGAGCCGCCGATGCCGACCTCGAAATCCAAGCCCACGTTCACGATCGATTCATGCAGGCCCAAGGCGTCGATGACCTCGCCGATCAGCCGTCCGACTTTTTCCGCCGCTTGCGCCTGGCCGTAGGCGACCTTGCCGAACAGGATATTGTCCAGGATGTTGGCGGCGGCGTTGAAGGCACCGGCGTCGAAGAACGCCACCGCCGGCCGCAACCGATCGGGCAATTCGGCGGCGAAGATCGCCCGCGCGCGGACGATGGCCGCTTGCACTTCCTCGTCGATGAGGCCCAGGCGATGGCGGGCGGGGATAATCTTGAAGGGGAGCGACATCAACGCTTGGCGGTCCTCTTCCGCGATCGCTTCCGCGCCGCCGCTGCCGATGCGGCCCAATATGGCCTTGAACTCCGGCAGATCGTCCGACGAGATGAAGCTGAATTGCTGAAAGAATTCGTGCTCGGACGGCAGGTCGGCGAACAGTTCCACCATTGTCTTCGCCACCTCGACGCCGATGGTCAGGAAGCGCTGACGCAGGCCCACCTTTTCCAGGGTGTCGAGGACGAAGGGCACTTGCGCCAGGCGGTCCGGGTCCAACTGGTCGCCGATGGGGGTGCCGAACATCAGGTTTTCCGCCACCGTCGCGTTGGTGTTGTAGTGCTCGCGGTCCCAGCTTTCGACCAGTTCGGCGGCGTCCGCCTCGCCGAGCCGCCCGCGCAGCGCGCGCCGCGCCTCAAGCACGCCCAGCCCGAGCTTGGTCCGCCTCGTCGGATCGATGGTGCCACGCAAACCGAGCTGATAAAGGTCCTCGTTCAGCCCCACCATCGCCAGCGCCCGCCGGGCCGCCGCTTGCAGGCTGGCGGCATCGGTGGCGCCGGCGGCGGCGTAATCGATCCAATCGGCGTCGGTATCGTCGACCGTATTGCCCGCGGCCAACGCTTCGCGAGCTTCGCGCAGGTGACGCCGGGCCTGCTCCTCGGAATAGCCCGGCGTCTTGAGCGCCCGATGGCGCAGGCTGAAAAAGAGATTGTCGATGATCGTGCTGTTGAAGACATAGCCGCCTTGGCCCACATAGGCTAGGCGCCGGCCGGTCACCGATTGGGGGGCGCGCGCGATATCGACGCCGTTGATGCTGGCGCGGCCCTTGCTTGGCGTCAGCAACCCGGCGAATACCTGCAGCAGTTCCTCGCGCCCGCCATCCCCCACCACCGCGATGCGTCCAGGAAGCGGCAGCGAAAAAGACACGCCGTCGACGACATTGTTCCCGTTCTCGTCCGCGACCACCAATTTGCTGGCTTGCAGCGGCCCCACCAGCGAAACCGGCGATGCCGGTTCCTCGGTCTGATAAGCGGGATCGCGGAGCCCCTCGGGTTCGAACTGGGAGATGACCTGCTCGTACTTGATGCGGGCGTCCTCGCGTTGCTGGTAATAGGCCAGCAATTCCTTCCAGGGCGAGGCCATTTCCTTGTGGGCGTTGACCGCCGCCACCACCGTGCCCACATCGAGTTCGCCCTTGATCGCCAGGTAGCCGCCGATGCTGTAGAAAAAGATCGGTCCCAGTTGCTGCACGAAGTTGTTGATGAATTTGATCATGAACTTGCGCTGAAAGATTTCGTAGCGAATCCAATAGATGCGCCCCAGCCGGCGGGCAAAATCGGCGCGAAAGTAGCCCGACGTGTCGTGAGTATGCATTTCGGCGATGCCGGCGATGCTTTCGCCGATGCGCTCCCCAAGTTTGCGTTGGGTGCGCACCCGTTCCTTGCCCAACTGGTTCACCCGCCGTTGCAGTTTGGGAATCACATAGAATTGCAGGGGGTAGAGCGCCACCGCCGCCAGCGCCATGACCGGGTTTTGCAGCAGCAGAAACGCGAACGTCACCAGCAGCAGCCCGCCCTGGAAAATGGGCAGCGAGAAGGCTTCGGCGATGAAGCCGCCAAGGGGCTCCACCTCGGCGGTAATCATGGGAATGATCTCGCCGGCGCTGAGGCGCCGGAACGCCGGCAGCGGAAAGCGCAGCACGCGCGAATAGAGTTCGTAGCGCAACCGGCGCAGCATGCGCTCGCCCGACACCCCTTCAAAGACGTTGATGGAGAATTTGAAGCCCTGCTGGACCGCCACCAGCAGGAGAAAAATGCCTGTAAGCATAAAGAGATAGGATGTCTGATCGAGGGTGATGCCGCTCCCCAGCAGATCGTGGGGAAACGACATGTTCCGCCCAGAAATGCCCTGATTCACGATCAGCTTGGGCATCGTCAGGTAATAATAGTAGGGAACGAAGGAGACGAGCGACAGCACCGTCAGGACGACTTGCTGGCGCAAGCTGTACTTGACGATGAACCTGTAGATGTTTTTTTCCATGCCCACGCGGCCGCGCTGGTCGTCGAAGGGAGCTATTATAGCGTTAACTGTTGCCGGGAAACCGCTGTTTCGCGGCCATGGGCAAGGACATGGCTTCTCCCCGCTGGCGTCCTATGCCATAGTTTCGCCCATGAGCAGGGGGAGGCGGACGTGAAAGAACGTCGAGCGGGCGCGCGTGTCCTCATTTACAGCCACGACACCTTCGGCCTTGGGCACTTGCGCCGTTGCCGCGCCATCGCCCACGCGCTGGTCGAAAACTTCAAGAGCCTCTCCGTACTCATCCTTAGCGGCTCGCCGATCATCGGCAGCTTCGATTTTCGCTCGCGGGTGGATTTCGTCCGCGTCCCCGGCGTGATCAAGCTCCGTGACGGGCAATACACGCCCCTCAATCTACATCTAGATATAGATGAAACGTTGCGCATGCGGGAGACGATCATCCAGCATACGGCGCGCGAGTTCGCGCCCGACCTGTTCATCGTCGACAAAGAGCCGCTTGGCCTGCGTGGCGAGGCCTTGAACACCATGCGCATGTTGCGCGCCCGCGGCACGCGGCTGATTCTGGGCCTGCGCGATGTCATGGACGAGCCTCGCCTCTTGGTCCCGGAGTGGCGGCGCAAGAACGTGATGCCGGCGCTGAAGCATCTTTACGACGAAATCTGGGTCTACGGCCTGCCCCAGATTTGCGATCCCCTGGAAGGCATCGAGTTGCCCGACAAGGTGCGCCGCAAGATGGTTTACACCGGCTATCTGCCCCGCTTCCTCGCCGACGGCCCGCCGGAGCGTCAATTGCCGGAAATCACCCGCCGGCCCTTTCTGCTGGTCACCCCCGGCGGGGGTGGCGACGGCGCCGGGCTGATCGAATGGGTGTTGCGCGCCTACGAAAGCAACGAGTTCATTCCCTACCCGGCGCTGCTGGTGCTGGGTCCTTTCATGCCGCGCGAGCAGCGGGCCGATTTCATTGCCCGCTGCCAGCGCCTGAAGCGCGTCGAGGCGATCACCTTCGAAGCTCATATGGAGCACCTGGTGTCCAATGCCGTCGGCGTCGTCGCCATGGGCGGCTACAATACTTTCTGCGAGATTTTGTCGCTCGATAAGCGCGCCGTCATCGTCCCGCGCACGGCGCCGCGCATGGAACAGTTCATACGCGCCACCCGCGCCGAGGAACTGGGTCTGGTGCGGACGCTCAAGGACGACGGCCGATATGACCCCGCCCAGATGGCGGCGGCGCTGCGGGCGCTGCCGGCCCAGCCTTTGCCCTCGAACGTGGTGGTGCCGGGCCTGCTGGAGGGATTGCTCAACGTCAACCGGCTCGTGGCTCCCTGGATCGAGCAACGGGACAGCCAGATTGAGCAGCCGGCGGCGATGGCCCAGAGATAGCTCGTCCTCAAAGCCGTCAGCAAGTCATGGCCGCGTTGCAGGCGGTGCGGGCGGGAGCGGGAGACGGCCCCGTCGCGGTCGTCCTCAAGGGATATCCGCGCCTGTCGGAGACCTTTATTGCCCAGGAAATCGCCGAACTTGAGGCGCGTGGGCTCGACATCCGCATTGTCTCGCTCCGCCACCCCACCGACCCGGCCAACCACCCCCTTCACCGGCGCATTCGGGCGCCGGTCACCTATCTTCCCGAATATTTGTGGCGCGAACCGGCCCGGGTGGCCCGCGCTCTTGCCACCGTGCGCCGCTGGCCGGCATGGCCCAAGGTGCGCGCCCTTTGGTGGCGCGATTTCACCCGCGACCCGACCCCGAATCGCGTGCGCCGCTTGGGTCAGGCGGCGGTGCTGGCGGCGGAGCTCGATCCCGCGGTGACGCGTCTCTATGCCCATTTCCTGCATACGCCGGCCTCCGTCGCCCGCTACGCGGCGCTGCTCAGCGGCCGGTCCTGGAGCGTGTCCGCCCATGCGCGCGACGTGTGGACCATCCCGGATTGGGAAAAACGCGAGAAGCTGGCGTGCTGCGAATGGGCGGTAACCTGCAATGGCGCGTCGTTTGCCGCCCTGGAACCGCTGGCCCCCGAAGGCCGGCTCGAACTCGCCTATCACGGCCTCGACTTTCGCCGCTTTCCGCCGCCCGCCGACCCGGCCGCGCGCCGCGACGGCGGCGATCCAAACGACCCCGTGGTCATCCTGTCCGTGGGCCGCGCCGTGGCCAAGAAAGGCTATGACGTCGTGCTGGCGGCCTTGGCCCAATTGCCGCCGGGCTTGCATTGGCGTTTCGACCATGTGGGGGGCGGCGCGCTCGCCGCGAGGCTGCGCGCCGAGGCCGAGCGCCTTGGCCTTGGCCACCGCATCCGCTGGCATGGACCGCTGGCGGAAGACGACGTGCTCCGACGCTACCGCGCCGCCGATGTCTTCGTGCTGGCGAGCCGCGTCGACGGCGACGGCGACCGCGACGGCCTGCCCAATGTGTTGATGGAGGCGCAAAGCCAGCGGCTCGTTTGCGTGAGCTCGCGCTTGGCGGCCATTCCCGAACTGATCGAGGACGGCGCCACGGGCGTGCTGGTGCCGCCCGGCGACGCGGTGGCCTTGAGCGCCGCACTGGCGGCGCTGATCCGCGATCCGGGCCGGCGCCGGGAATTGGGCGACGCCGGGTTCGCCCGCGTGCGCGCGCATTTCGCCATGAGCCGGTGCTTCGAGCGCCTGGCGCGCCGGTTCGGGCTGGCCGCCGAAGGCGCGCGGGCGGCCGGCGCGAACTGAACCATGCGCGTCGCCTTCTATGCGCCCCTCAAGGCGCCGTCGCACCCCGTTCCCTCGGGAGACCGGCGCGTGGCCCGTCTGCTGCAAGCCGCGTTGGCGGAGGCGGGGCACGAGGTGGTTCTCGCCTCCGAACTCCGCGCCTACGAAGGCCATGGCGATACCGAAGCCCAGACCCGCATTGCCGGCCGGGGCGCGGCGGAGGCCAGGCGCCTGATCGCCGAATGGCGGAACCCCGGGGCGCGTCCCGATCTCTGGTTCAGTTATCACGTCTATCACAAGTCGCCCGACCACATCGGTCCCGCCGTGTCGCGGGAATTGGCGCTGCCTTATGTGATCGCCGAACCCTCGGTGGCGCGCAAGCGCGCTTTGGGTCCGTTCGCCGCGCCCTACGCCGCCGCGGCGCGCGCCATCGCCGCCGCCGATCTGTTGCTGTGCATGACCGCCTTCGACCGCGCGGGCGTGGCCGAGATCGCCCCAGCGCGGCGGATCGCGCATCTGGCGCCGTTCCTCGATACCGCGCCTTTTTCCACGGCGCGCGCGGTAACCGCCCGCTTGGCGGGCGGCGAAAAAAAAGACCCTCGATTGCTGTGCGTGGCGATGATGCGCCCCGGCGACAAGCTCCGATCCTACCGCCGCCTCGGCCAAGCCCTGGCGCTGGTGCGGGGCGGATTCGAGCTTGTCGTGGTCGGCGACGGCGAGGCGCGGGCCGAGGTGGAGCAGGCTTTGGCGCCGCTGGCTGGCGCCGTGGACTATCGTGGCATCGTGCGCGAGGACGAATTGCCGGGGATCTACGCCGCCGCCGACATCTATGTCTGGCCGGCGGCCGGGGAGGCCTATGGCATGGCGCTCCTGGAAGCCCAGGCGGCGGGATTGCCGGTGGTGGCCGGCGCCATTCGCGGCGTGCCGGAGATCGTTGTCGACGGAGAAACCGGCCTGCTGGCGCCCGAGGATGACGCGGCGGCGTTCGCGGGCGCGGTGCAACGCCTGCTTGAGGACGCCGACTTGCGCCGGCGCTTGGGCCAGGGAGCGGCGCGCCACGCCGAAGCGCGCCACGGTTTGCGGCCTGCGGCGGCGCGCCTTGACGCGGCTCTGGCCCCGCTTGTCGCCGCGCCCCGCGCGGTGGCGGGGCAATGACGCGCCTCGCTTTGTTGCGTCACGGCGCCACCGCCTGGAACGCCGAGCGGCGGCTGCAGGGACGGAACGACCAGCCGCTTTCCGCCACCGGCCGCGCCGCCCTTCAGGGCCGCCGCTTGCCGCCTGAGTTCGCCGGCTGGCATGTGCTTTCGAGCCCGCTCAAGCGGGCTCGCGAGACCGCGGCTATTCTGGGCCTGGCCGACCCGCTCATCGACCACCGGTTGCTGGAGATGGACTGGGGCGCTTTCGAGGGCCAAACGGTGACGGAACTGCGCGCCATCCACGGCGCCGGCTTTGGCGAGGAGGAAGGCCGCGGGCTCGATTTTTGCCCCCCCGGCGGGGAGAGTCCGCGCGCGGTGCAGGCGCGGCTGTCGCCCTTGCTGGCGGAACTGGCCGTGGCCGAACGCGATACGCTGGCGGTCTCTCACAAAGGAGTGATTCGCGCCGTCATGGCTTTGGCGGATAATTGGGACATGATCGGGAAGCCGCCACGTCGGCTCGATTGGAGCTGCCTGCATGTGTTTTCTCTGCACCCCGGCGGCTTGCCTCGGCTGGAACGGGCCAACGTCGCGCTGCCGGCGGCGGTTGCCGCATGAGCGTCTTCATTCACGTGCAGCATTTGCTCGGTACCGGCCATGCCCGGCGTGCCGCTGTTCTGGCGCGCGCGTTGGAGGCCCAAGGCTTTTCCGTCACCGTGGCCAGCGGCGGACCCCCGATACCGGATCTCGACTGGGGCGCCGCCAAGGTGATTCAACTGCCGGCGCTGCGCGCGCGCGACATGGGCTTCAAGGACCTGGTGGACGAACATGACCGCCCCATCGACGACGCTTGGCGCGGCGGGCGGCGAGATGCGCTCTTGGCCGCCTGGCGCGCGGCCGGACCCGAGGTGCTGATTACGGAGCTGTTCCCCTTCGGCCGCCGGGCGCTGCGCTTCGAGCTCCTGCCGCTGATGGAACTCGCCCAGAGCGCGCGGCCGCGGCCCCTCGTGCTCTGCTCGCTGCGCGATATCGTCGCCGTCAAGCCCGATCCCGCCCGCCAGGCCGAGATCGTGGAACTGGTGGAGCGCTATTTCGCCGCCGTGATGGTGCACGGCGACCCTGAACTGCTGCCGCTCGACGCCAGTTTTCCCGCCGCCCCGCGGCTGCGTTCCCGGCTGCGCTATACCGGCTATGTGCTGGCGCCCCAGCCTTCGCCCTATGCGGCGGGGCAACCTGGCCACGGCGAGGTCATTGTGTCCGCCGGCGGCGGCGCCGTGGGCCAAAAGCTCATGGCGGCCGCCTTGGCGGCGCGCCCCTTGACCCGCGCGGCGAGCGCCACCTGGCGGTTTCTCCTCGGCCCGGCGCACGGTCTCAACCGCATGGCATCGCCGGCCGCGGCCCAATCCGGAATCGTGGTCGAACCGGCGCGCGCCGATTTTCTGCGCCTATTGCCCAACTGCCGCCTTGCCATCGGCCAGGGCGGATACAATACGCTCATGGAAACCGTGCGCGTGCGCGTGCCGGCGGTGGCCGTGCCCTTTGCCGGCGGCGGCGAAACCGAACAGACCATGCGCGTCGAACGTTTGCGGAAACTAGGTTATGTTCAGTCGGTGGCGGAAGCGGAACTTGAGCCGCGCCGCCTGGCCAGGGCCTGCGACGCGGCGCTCGCGGCCGGATTGCCCCCAAACGTTCCGTGGCGGATGGACGGGGCGGCGAGCGCCGCCCGATTGGTGCGAGAATGGGCGGACGAGCGGCAACGCGTGATCTGACCGCGGGCGATGCGGCTTGGCCCGATTTGGTGGCCGAGCTGAACGCTTGGGCGGCAATGAAAGAGACGGCGACCATGTGGTGGCGCGACGACGATGCAAGCGCGCCGCATGCGGGGCTCGATCGCCTGCTGTCGTTGACGGCCGATCGCCATGTGCCGGTGGCCTTGGCCGCGATTCCGGCCCTGGCGTCGGAATCCCTTGTGCCGGTGGTTTCCGCGCACCCGTCGGCCAGCGTCCTTGTCCATGGCTACGCCCACGTCAATCATTCCCCCAGCGGCGCCAAGAAATGCGAGCTTGGGTCCGAGCGTCCGGCGGAGGTAGTGGCGGCGGAGCTCGCGCGCGGCCGCGTCCGCCTGCGCTCGCTGTTCGGCGCGCAAGCGTTGCCGGTCCTGGTTCCGCCCTGGAACCGCGTTTCCGCCCACGTGGTGGCGCTTCTGGCGGCGGCGGGCTTTGCCGCCTTGTCCACGTTCCACGCCCGCCCCGGCCCCTGGGCGGCGCCGGGCGTGCGCCTGGTCAACACCCATCTTGACCCCATCGACTGGCGCGGCGGGCGGGGTTTCATTGGGCAGGGACCATCGCTCGCGGCTCTTGTCGCCCATTTGCGGGCGCGGCGCACCGGCGCCGCCGACCGCGATGAGCCCACCGGCATCATCACCCACCACCGCCAGGCCGACACGGCGGGCTGGGCGTTTTTCGCTGAGTTGCTGGCCCGCCTGGGCGGCCATGGTGCGGTGCGCTGGCTTGCCGGCGCGGCGGTCTTCGCGTCTCCCAAGCCCGGCGCGCCATGACCTTCCACCGTTATGGCCTGCGCACATTGGCGCCCGACTATGCGCGCGCTACCGCGGGCGTCGGTCTCAGCCTCGGCATCTTGACCTGGTTCCAGCCCGCCGCCTGGCTCGGCCTGGTTCTGGCGGCGCTGGCGGGGCTGTTCGCTTTATTCGCCTGGCGCACCTTGCGCCAGCATCTCACCGCCGTCGAATTCGATTCCGTTTGCCTGCGCGCGCGCGCGTTCGGCCAGCGTTCGATCGCCTGGGAGGATCTGCGGAGCGTGACCTTGCGCCATTACTCCACCCGCCGCGACCGCGGCATGGGCTGGATGCAATTGACGGTTGGCGGAGGCGGACGGCGCATCAGCGTCGACTCGACCATCGGCGGCTTCCCCGTTCTGCTGGCGCGCGTGCTGGCGCAGGCGCGGGCGGCCGGCGTGTCCGTGGACGAAAGGACCCTCGCCAACGCGGCGGCGATGACGGACGCCGGCGCGCGCTGGCCCGCGGGCGAAACGCCATGACCGGCGCCAATCTCATCGAGATCAGCGATCTTGCGGTCGAGTTCCAAGTGAATCAGGGCGTGGTGCGCGCCGTGGACGGCGTTTCGTTCCGCGTTCCCGCCAACAAGACCGTGGCGCTGGTGGGCGAATCGGGATCGGGCAAATCGGTCGTCAGTCAAGCCATCATGGGCATCTTGCCCGCCAACGGCCGCATAACCCGTGGCAGCATTCTGTTCAATGATCCCGCCACTTCCGGCGCCGCCATCGACATCGCCCGCTTGGACACCGACGGCAAGGAAATGCGCGGCCTGCGCGGCGGCCGCATATCCATCATCTTCCAAGAGCCCATGACCAGCCTGAGCGCGTTGCACACCGTGGGCGATCAGATCGAGGAGGCGCTTCACCTGCACCGCGACGTGCCTCGCGCCGAGGGCCACCGGCTGACCGTGGACATGTTGCGGCGCGTCGGCTTTCCCGATCCCGAGCGCACGACCCACGCCTTCCCCTTCGAGCTTTCCGGCGGCCTGCGCCAGCGCGCCATGATCGCCATGGCGCTGGTGTGCCGTCCGGCGCTGTTGATCGCCGACGAGCCGACCACGGCCCTCGACGTCACCATCCAGGCGCAGATTCTGCAGTTGATCCGGGAGCTGCAGGGGACGCTGAGCATGGCGGTGCTGCTCATCACCCACGACCTCGGCGTCGTCGCCAACATGGCGGACGAGATCGTCGTCCTCTACGGCGGCCGGGTGGTGGAGCGCGGCACCCTCGACGACATCTTCCGCGCCCCCGCGCACCCCTATTTGAATGCCCTGTTGCGGGCGGTGCCGCGCTTCAACCGCAAGCCCGGCGAGCGCCTGACGCCGATCCGCGCGGTGGAAAGCCAGATCGGCGCCTTGCTCAAGTCGAAGCCCCCGGCCCCCGCCGCGGGCGCCGGCGACGCCGTGCTGCTTGAGGTCGAGGGCCTGAGCAAGCACTTCGTCGGCCGCGGCAGCGGCCTCTTCGCCGGCGGCCCGAAGCGCAGGGTGACGGCGGTGGACGACGTCAGTTTCAGCATTCGCCGCGGTGAGTGCCTGGGCCTGGTGGGAGAATCGGGTTGTGGCAAGACGACGGTGAGCAAGCTGATCCTGCGCGCGTATCCCGCCGACGCGGGCAGCGTCCGTTTCCATGACGGCGCCGGCATGGTGGACGTGCCGTCATTGACGGGGCCGGCATTGCTGGCTTATCGGCGCAAGGTGCAGTTCGTTTTTCAGGACCCTTATGCATCGCTCAACCCGCGCATGAACATCTTCGACGTCATTTGCGAACCGTTGCTCATTCACGAAATTGGCGATCGCGACGAGCGTTTCGAGCGGGTGAAGGAGTTGATGGCGCTCGTCGGCCTCGACGTACGCCACATGCGCCGCTACCCGCACAGCTTCTCCGGCGGCCAGCGCCAGCGCATCGGCATCGCGCGGGCGCTGGCGTTGCAACCCGCGCTGTTGATTTGCGACGAGCCGGTGAGCGCCCTCGACGTCTCCATCCAGGCGCAAGTGCTGAATCTTCTCAAGGACTTGCAGACCGAGCTCGGCCTGACTTATTTGTTCATTTCCCACAACCTGGCGGTGGTGGACTACATGGCCGACCGCATCGCCGTCATGTGCGCCGGCCGGGTCGTCGAAACCGCCGCCAGGCAGGAACTGTTCCGCAATCCCGTGCACCCCTATACCAAGGCGCTGCTGGCGGCAGTGCCCCATCCCGATCCTTCCGCTAAACTCGACTTGAGCGCGTTGATGGACGGCAGGGCCTCCAACCCGGCGGACTGGCCGGCGCCGTTCACGCTTGGCGGAAGCCTGCGCCCGCGCTTGGTCGACATCGGCGGCGGCCACCATGTACGCACCGCCGCAGCCCGGCTTGAGGACGCCAGATGAAACATATCTTTCCGAGCGTGGCGTTGGCGGCCGCGCTGGCCGTTTCCCCCGCCCAATCGGCGGCGTGGAAGGAAACGCCGATGTTCGCCGAGGATGTCGCCGCCGGCCGCTTGCCGCCGGTGGCCGAACGCCTTCCCGCCCAGCCCCTGCTGACGCCCATCGACGAACCGTGGATGAAGGTCGGCCGTTCGGGCGGCGACTTGCGCACCATGATCCCCCGGGCGCGCGACCTGAGGCTGCTGGCGACTTTCGGCTACACGCGGCTTCTTTGCTACACCAGCGATCTCAGGATCGAGCCCGATTTGCTCGAGTCGGTGGCGGTGAAGGACGACCGCCAATTCACCATGAAGCTGCGCGCCGGCCACAAATGGTCGGACGGCCACCCCTTCACCGCCGAGGATTTTCGCTACTACTGGGAGAACGTCGCCAACGATCCTTCCCTTTCGCCCTCCGGCCCGCCGGTGGACCTGCTGGTCGACGGCGAGAAGCCGAAGGTCGAATTCCTCGACCCCGCGACCATCCGCTACAGTTGGAGCAAGCCCAACCCCACCTTTCTCGCCCGCCTCGCCGGCACCGCGCCGTTGTTCATTTTCCGCCCTGCCCACTATCTGAAGAAGTTTCACCTCAAATTCGCCGAAGCCGGCGCCTTGCAGAAGGAGGTGGCGGGGTCGGGCCTGCGCAATTGGGCGGCGCTGCACAACCGGCGCGACAACATGCACGAGTTCGACAACCCGGAAATTCCGACGCTTCTTCCCTGGCAGATCAAGACCCGCCCGCCGGCCACCCGCTTCATCGCCGAGCGCAACCCATACTTCCACCGCGTCGACGCGCAAGGGACGCAATTGCCCTATCTCGACCGCATCGTCCTCGGCCAGGCGGACAGCAAGCTGATCCCGGCCAAGGCCGGCGCCGGCGACGCGGACTTGCAGGCGCGCAGCATCGCCTTCGACAACTACACCTTTCTGAAAGAGAGCGAAAAGCGCGCCGGTTACCACACGTTTCTGTGGCGCGTCGCCAAGGGCTCGCATGTCGCCTTGTATCCCAATCTCAACGCCAACGACCCCGTATGGCGCGCGTTGATGCGCGACGTGCGTTTTCGCCGCGCGTTGTCGCTGGCCACCGACCGCGGCGCCGTCAACGACAGCATCTATTTCGGCCTCGCCATCGAGGGCAACAACACGATGCTGCCCCAGAGTCCCTTGTTCAACGCCGACTACCAGACCCGGTGGGCGAAACACGATCCCAAAATGGCCAACCGGCTGCTCGACGACATGGGCCTGACGAAGCGCAATCCCGCCGGCGTGCGCCTGCTGCCCGACGGCCGTCCGATCGAGATCATCGTCGAGACGGCGGGCGAGGACAGCGAGCAGGTGGATGTTCTCGAGCTCACCTCCGAATCGTGGATCAAGGCGGGCATCAAGCTCTTGGTCAAGCCAAGCCAGCGTGACGTGGTGCGCAACCGCATTTTCTCCGGCGACGCGCTCATGACCGTGTCGAGCGGCTTTGAAAACGGCGTGGCAACCGCCGATACGAGCCCCGCCGAACTGGCGCCGACCTCGCAAATCGGCCTGCAGTGGCCGAAATGGGGCCAGCACCACGAAACCTCGGGGCGCCTGGGCGAAGCGCCGGACATGCCCGAGGCGCAGGAGCTCTTTCGCCTGCACGGCGCCTGGATGGAGGCGAAGGGCGCCGAGCGAGAGCGCATCTGGCACCGCATGCTGGAGTTGCACGCCGACCAGCAGTACGTCATTGGCATCGTCAGCGGCGTCTTGCAACCGGTCGTGGTCAACAAGGCGCTGCGCAACGTGCCTGAAAAAGGCATCTACAACTGGGAGCCTGGCGCCTTCTTCGGCATCTACCGTCCCTACACCTTCTGGTTCGACCGCTAGGACCCGGCCCGTGCTGCGCTTTCTCGCCCATCGCCTGCTGTTCATGGCCCCCACCCTGGTCGTCATCAGCTTTCTGGTTTTCGTCATCATCCAATTGCCGCCGGGCGATTTCCTCAGCAATCAGATTCAGGAATTGCGCGCCCAGGGCGATACGTCGGCGCTGGACCGCGCCGAGTTCCTCCGCCGCCAATACGGCCTCGACCGCCCGTTCATCGAGCAGTACGCCACCTGGATCGGCCTGTGGCCGAAGGAGGATGGCTTTTCCGGGCTGCTGCAAGGCGATTGGGGCTGGAGCTTCGAGTTCAACCGTCCGGTGGGCGAGCTGATCGGCGAGCGCCTGGTGCTGACCTTCGTGGTCAATTTCGCCACCGTGCTGTTCATCTACATCGTCGCCTTCCCCATCGGCGTATATTCCGCCACGCGCCAATACAGCCTGGGCGATTACGGTTTCACCTTTCTCGGCTATATCGGGCTGGCGACGCCCAATTTCCTGCTGGCGCTGGTGCTGCTCTATTACGCCAACGCCATTTTCGGGCTCTCCATAGGCGGCTTGATGGACGATGAGTACGTGAACGCGCCCTGGAGCCTGGCCAAGGTCCAATCCGTGCTGGCGCACCTCATCATCCCGGTGCTGGTCATCGGCACCAGCGGCACCGCGGCGATGATCCGGCGGCTGCGCGCCAATCTGCTGGACGAATTGCGCAAGCAATACGTGGTCACGGCGCGCGCCAAGGGGCTGTCGAATTTCCGCCTGCTGATCAAATACCCCATGCGCGTGGCGCTCAATCCCTTCATCGCCGATATCGGCAATCTCCTGCCCTCGGTGGTGTCGGGTTCGGTGATCGTGTCGGTGGTGATGAACTTGCCCACCGCCGGTCCCATGCTATTGGGGGCGCTGCAAAGCCAGGATCTCTATCTCGCCGGCTCGTTCCTCATGTTCCTGGCGATCTTGACCGTGATCGGCATGCTGGTGTCGGACGTGCTGCTGGCGATGATCGACCCGCGCATCCGCCTCGGCGGCGGGAGCGGCTAGCGCATGACCACCCTGCCCGCCGACAGGTTCCCCGCCGGCAAGCCGCTCCCGCATTGGAGCGATCCCGAGCCCTTCGACCCCTACGCCGTCGAGCGCATGTCGGCGGCGCAGGAAAGCTATTACATGGCGTCGCAGTGGCGCATGATGTGGTGGAAGTTCCGCCGCCACAAGGTGGCGGTGTGGTCGGCCGCGCTGCTGCTGGCGATTTATCTGACCGCGTTCGTCAGCGAGTTTCTCGCTCCCTACGAGCTGCACACCCGCGACGCGCGCCGCATCTACGCGCCGCCGCAAGTGGTTCACTTCATCCATGAGGGCGCGTTCGTCGGTCCCTTCGTTTACGGCTTCCGTTTCAAGCTCAACGTCGAAACCCTGAAGCGCGAATACACCCCCGATACCGCCAAGTTGTGGCCGCTGCGTTTCTTCTGCCAGGGCGACCCCTATCGTTTTTGGGGCCTGATCGAAATGCGATTCCATTTCGTCTGCCCGGCCGAGGGCGGTCATTTGTTCCTTCTCGGCACCGACCGCCTGGGGCGCGACATCCTTTCGCGCATCATTTACGGCACCCGCATTTCGCTCACCGTCGGCCTGTTCGGCATCGCCATCGCGTTTCTCATCGGCATCACGCTCGGCGGCATATCGGGCTATTACGGCGGCTGGATCGACACCGTCATCCAGCGCTTGATCGAACTGGTGCGCTCGCTGCCTGAATTGCCTCTGTGGATGGCGCTATCGGCGGCTCTGCCGGTGACGTGGAATCCGGTGCTGATCTATTTCGGCATCACCATCATTCTCGGCCTTCTCGATTGGCCGGGGCTGGCGCGGGCGGTGCGCTCCAAGCTTCTCTCCTTGCGCGAGGAGGATTACTGCCTGGCGGCGCAAATCATGGGCGCATCCCCCGCCCGCGTCATCGGCCGCCATCTGCTGCCCGGGTTCACCAGCCATTTGATCGCTTCCGCCAGCCTGTCGATCCCCTCCATGATCCTGGGCGAAACGGCCTTGTCGTTTCTGGGGCTGGGCCTCCGCCCGCCGATCACGTCCTGGGGCGTATTGCTGAACGAGGCGCAGAACATCAACGTGGCGGCGCTTTACCCGTGGCTGATGCTGCCGGTGGCGCCGGTCGTCGTCGTCGTGCTGGCGTTCAATTTCCTCGGCGACGGTTTGCGCGACGCCGCCGATCCCTATCACTGATTCTGTTTGATGATCCACAGGCTTGACGGGCGCGCCGTGGGCGGAACCGGCAGCCGCGCCAGATCGAGTCGCGCCACCTCGCCGCCGAGCCGCGTCGACGCGAAATGACTGGCGAACAACGGCCGCCACGCGCCGCCTTGCAGCAGCGCCGCCGCGCCGTTCTGTTCGTTGTAGCCGCGCCACGCCCATTCCGCCGGATAGTCGTCGGGCAGGAAAATGTCGTGGATATGCAGCAGCACGCCGTCCGCGAGCCGCGGCAGCACCCGGTTGAACAGAAAATCCACGTCGCTGCCCGGCATGAGGACGTGGCTCGAATCGATGAACAGCATGTCGCCCGCCTTCAGGGCGGCGAAAAGCGCCTCGTCGGCCTTCTGCGCCGTCGCTTGTACCGCTTGGATCCCGAGGCCCGCCAGCGTTGCGCGCGGTTTCGGGTCGATGGCGACCAGCGTTGTCGGCAGTCCGCCGTCGGCGATGGCGCGGGCCATGAATCGGGTGGAATGGCCGGAGCCCACCTCGACGATGCGGCGCGGACGGCGCTCGCGCACCAGCGCATAGGCCGCCGCCGCATCGAGGCCGCTGAACCAGTCCTGGTTCCAGCGCGCCGCCGGGGCGGGGCCGGCGCCGATGGCGGCTAGCGCCGCGCCATGGGCGTGGATGGCGTCAAGCGTCTGGCGAAAATCCTGCCACCGTTCGGCGAACAACTCTTCGATGGCGGGATAGCGGTTGGTGCCCGCCGCCGGCGCCGACGCCGCGCGCCCATAGGGAATGAAGAAGCCTTTTGCCCCAAGGCCGACAAAGGGCCCGATGACGGTCGCCAGGCCGTACGCCAGCCGGCGCAACCTTTTCATGGCCGCAATATCAATCCTTCGCGCGCCACCAATGTGCCGGGCCGGGCCAGCGCCGCCTCGCGCCCCAACTGGTCCAGGAATTCGTCGTCGTGGCCTGGGTCATGATGAAACAGCACCAGCGTCTTCGCTTTCGCCACGGCGCAAAGCGCCACCCCGGCCCGCCAGGTGGAATGACCCCAGCCGCGATGCTGGGCGTACTCCTCGTCGGTGTACATGGCATCGTAGATGACGATGTCGGCCCCGGCGATCAACCGCGCGATGTCGCGGTCCACTTCGCCGTCCCGGTGCTCGGTGTCGGAGACGTAGCAAATCGCGCGTCCGCCGAATTCCACCCGGTAGCCCACCGCGCGGTCGGGATGGTTCAACGTCCCCGTGCGCACGGTCACGTTCGCATGGGGCTTGAGTACGTCGCCGGGGCGGAAGTCCATATACTGGATGTCGGCGACGAAAATATCCGGGGATACGGGAAAGAGCGGCGCCTTCATCATTTCCGCCAGCACGTCCTGGACGTTGCGCTCCGGCAGCAAATTGCCGGCGTGAATGCGGCAGCGGTTGCGCGCGTCGTAAAACGGTCCGAAAAACGGCAGGCCGACGATATGATCCAGATGAGTGTGCGAAAGGAAGATGTCGAAATCGAGCGGCGCGCCCGCGCACAGGGTGTCGCCGAGGCGACGCCCGCCGGTGCCACAGTCGAACACCAGAAGATGTCCGTTGCAGCGCACTTCCAGGCAGGAAGTGTTGCCGCCATAGCGGATGGTCTCGGGCGACGAGGTGGCGATGCTGCCGCGCACACCCCAGAAGCGGACAAAAAAATCGTCGGTCATTTATATCGAGCCGATATAGATCGATCCGTTACGTGCGCTCATCGACAATATAGATGCCCGTGGCTTTCGCAAATCCTACTCGGCGGGGTCTGACGTTTCAGGGCGCCAGGCGATAGCCGCCGGGGCCGGTGAGGATCAAGGTCGCGGCCGCGGGATCGCGCTCGATCTTTTGCCGCAAGCGATAGATGTGCGTCTCCAGGGTGTGGGTATTGACCGCGGCGTTGTAGCCCCAGACTTCGGTCAACAGCACCTCCCGCGTCACTGGCCGGCCTTCGGCGCGGTACAGGTATTTTAGAATCGACACTTCTTTCTCGGTCAGGCGCACTTTCTTTCCGCGCTGTTCGTTGTCGATCAACAGTTTGGCGCTGGGGCGAAAACTGTACGGACCGATGCTGAGGATCGCGTCGGCGCCCTGTTCGTGCTGCCGCAGCTGGACCCTGATGCGGGCCAAAAGGACGTTCAATTTGAAGGGCTTGGTGATGTAGTCATTGGCCCCCGATTCGAGACCGAGGACGGTGTCGGCGTCGCCGTCGGCGGCGGTCAGCATGATCACTGGCGTGTGCACGCCGGCCCGGCGCAGGTTGCGGCACACCTCGCGCCCGTCGAGGTCGGGCAGGCCCACGTCCAGCAGGATGAGGTCGAAGTGCTCGGCGGTTGCCTTCTTTAGGCCGTCGGCGCCGTTTTCCGCCATGGCGGCGGCGAACTCCCGGGTGATTTCAAGCTGCTCGGCCAGCGCCTGGCGCAAGGCCGCGTCGTCATCCACCAGCAGTACCCGCTTCGGTGCGCCCATGCGCTTTTGCCCCCCGGCGGCTATCTAGCACAATTGGGCGAAACTTCCGGCAGAAACTAGATCCCCATCTGGCGGCGCACCGCCCGGTTGAGGGCGCTGCCGGGCCGCGCCAATTCGTCGATGACGTTGAAATGGTGCAGTTCCGGCGCCGGAACGATTACCGGGCCGGCGCCGGCGGTCGCCGTCCACAGCCTGGCGAAGTCCGCTTGCTGGCGGTGGAATTCCGCCGTTTCCTGGGCGCCGACGCAAAAACCCAAAGGATTGAGCGGGCGCGGATGTTTCCCCGCCGCCACCAGCGCCGAGGGGCTGTTGCGCCGCGCCATGGGTGGATCGAGGCCCACCTTGTCGTTCAAATAGCAGAGGCGGATGGGCTCCAGCTCGAAGACTCCCGAAATGGCCATGCCTCCCTTGACCAGGTTCGCCGGCAGGTCCGGACCCTGCGCCCGCCAATCGGTGAGCATGGCCATGGCCGTCAAATGACCGCCGGCGGAATGGCCGGAAACGAAAATCCGGCCGGCGTCGCCGTCGAAATCGCCGGCATGGCGCCAAAGCCAGGCCAGGCCGGCGCGTACCGACGCGACGATCC
>CAZIVY010000690.1:0-3319 GCA_964542505.1 uncultured Rhodospirillaceae bacterium | reverse complement strand
GCCGCTTGCGCGAATCCGGGGCGGCCAGCCAGCAAGCCTACGATCAAGCCAGAGCCGACATGGAGCAGACGCGCGCGGCGCTGGATGGCGCCCGCAAGCGCCTCGCCGACATGACGCTGCGCAGCCCGCTCGCCGGCATCGTGTTGCGCAAGGACGGCGAGCCCGGCGAAACCGTGCGCGAAGGCCAAATCCTGTTCTGGGTCGGCGAGCAAAGCCCGTTGTGGATCACCGCCGACATCGACGAGGACGACATCCCCCTGATTCATGTCGGACAGAAGGCGCTGATCCGCGCCGATGCCTTTCCCGGCGCCGCCATGGAAGGGCTGGTGGCCGAGATCACGCCCAAGGGCGACCCGGTGGCGCGGGTCTACCGCGCCCGCATCGGCCTGCGCGACGCCGCGGGCTTGCGCGTCGGCATGACCACGGAAATCAACATCGTGGTGCGGGAAACCGCCGAGGCGGTGCTGGTGCCGGCCACCGCCGTGCGCGACGGACGGGTGTTCGTGCTGGCCGACGACCATGCGCTCGCCCGCCGGATAAGCGTCGGCGCCGTCGGCGCCGGCAAAGCGGAGGTGCGGGGGGGCCTGAAGGCCGGCGAAACCGTGCTCGTCGATCCGCCGGCGCGGCTGAAGGACGGCCAGCGCGTGCGCCCGCGCGCCGCGCCGGGCGTCTAGGGCAGCGCGGCGGTGTCGATCGCCCTGCAGGTGGCGGTGACGCACGTCATGGCGCGGCGGCGGCAAAGCGTGGTCTCGGTGCTGGGGGTGACGCTGGGCGTCGGTTTCTTCATCGGCGCCTCGGCGCTGTTGCAGGGATCGCAAAACGACATGGTGGAACGGCTGGTGGATTCGGCGCCGCACATCACCATCAGCGACGAGTACCGCACGCCGCTGTTGCAGCCGGTGGCGGCGAATTTCGCCGGCGGCGCGGTGGAATTGCGCGGGGCGAAGCCGCGCGACGCGGTGCGCGGCATCAAGGACAGCCCGGGCATGATCGCGACGCTGGAAACCTGGCCCGGCGTCGCCGCGGCGCCGGCGCTGTCGGGACAGGCGATCATCCGCTTCGGCGGCCGCGACGTGGCCGCCACCGTCAGCGGCATCGATCTCGAGCGCGAGCCACGGGTATCGAACCTGGCCGACGACATGGTGCGCGGGCGGCTCGAGGACATGCGCACCGCCGCCAACGGAATCATCGTTGGGGAATCCCTCGCCGACGATCTTGACGCGACGGTGGGCGACACGCTGACCGTCACCGCGCCTTCGGGCGTGGTGCTGAAGATGAAGCTGGTGGGCCTGTTCCGCACCGGCGTCGCGCGCGTCGACCGGGGCGCGGCCTATACGCTGCTGAAAAAGGCGCAAGTGCTGCTGGAACGGCCGAACGTGGTCAACCGCGTGCGGCTGCGCCTCGCCGACCATGCCATGGCGCGCGAGCTGGCCCAGCGCATCGAGGCGCGCTACCGCTACCGCAGCGAATCGTGGCAGGAGGCGAACGAGGACCTGCTGGGCCTGCTGGTCATCCGCAACATCATTCTCTACACCATCGTCACCGCCATCCTGATCGTCGCCAATTTCGGCATCTACAACGTCGTCTCCACGGTGGTGCACGAAAAGACGCGCGACATCGCGATCCTGAAATCCATGGGCTTCACCCAAGGCGACATTCGCCGCATCTTTCTTTTGCAAGGGGCGCTGGTGGGGTCGTTCGGCGCCGTCAGCGGCTGGCTGCTGGGCTTCGCTCTCGTGCAATTGCTGGGCTCGGTGGAGATCCGCCTGCGCGGGCTGGTCGACGTGCAGCGCCTGCCGGTGGACAATTCGCTGGTCCACTACGCCATCGCCGGGGCCTTCGCGCTGGCGGCGGCGACGCTTGCCGCTTATCTGCCCGCAAGGAGGGCGGCGCGGTTGCGCCCGGTGGACATATTGCGCGGCGCCGCATGAGCGGCAATCTGCTCGCCGCCCAGGGCGTCAGCCGCGTACTGCCGGGGCCGGTGCCGGCGACGCTGGTGGCGGGCATCGACTTGACCGTGGGCGAAGGCGAATTCGTCGCCGTTACCGGTCCCTCGGGTTCGGGGAAATCCTCGCTTCTCTATCTGTTGGGCCTGCTCGACGCGCCTTCGAGCGGGCGGGTGTGGCTCGAGGACGAGGACACCTCGACGCTCGACGACGGGGAACTGGCCAGCCGCCGGCTGTCGAAGCTCGGCTTCGTCTTTCAATTCCATTTCCTGATGCCGGAGTTTTCGGTGCGCGAAAACGTGGCGCTGCCCATGCGCCGCCTGGCGCGGCTCGACGAGCGCGCGGCGCGCCAGCGGGCCGACGTTCTGCTGGACGGACTCGGGCTCAATGGCAAGGGCGACAAGAAGCCGGGCGAGCTTTCCGGCGGCGAGCGCCAGCGCGTGGCCATCGCCCGCGCCCTCGCCAACAGCCCGCGAATCATCCTGGCGGACGAGCCGACCGGCAATCTGGACCGCGCCAACGGGAAGTTGGTGTTCGAGATATTCGCCCGCCTGGCCGTTCAGGGCGGCACGACGGTGATCGTGGTGACCCACGATCTGGAATTGGCCGCCACCTGCCGGCGCCAGGTGCGGATGCTCGACGGCCGCATCGTCGCCGACGGCGCCGCGTGACCCCCGCCGGCGACGCGGGGCGGGCCGTGCGCTACTTCGGTTGCGGCACGATCCGCAGATAGGGCTTGGGCGACTTCCAGCCCTTGGGGTATTTCGCCTTGGCCTGCTCGTCCGAGACCGAGGGCACGATAATGACGTCCTCGCCGGGCCGCCAGTTCACCGGCGTCGCCACCTGGTGCTTGGCGGTCAATTGGCACGAATCGAGCAGCCGCAAGACCTCGTCGAAATTGCGCCCGGTGCTCATGGGATAGGTCAGCATCGCCTTGATCTTCTTGTCGGGTCCAATGACGAACACCGAGCGTACCGTCGCGTTGTCCGCCGGCGTCCGGCCCTTGGAGGTGGCGCCCGCGTCCTCCGGCAGCATGTCGTAGAGTTTGGCTACTTTGAGTTCGGTATCGCCGATCATCGGATAATTCACCGCGTGGCCCTGGGTTTCCTCGATGTCCTTGGACCAGCGCTTGTGATCGTCGACGGGGTCGACGCTGAGGCCGACCACCTTGGTGTTGCGCTTCTGGAACTGCGGCTTGAGGCGCGCCATGTAACCGAGTTCGGTGGTGCAAACGGGCGTGAAATCCTTGGGATGCGAAAACAGAATCGCCCACCCGTCGCCGATCCAATTGTGGAAGTCGATCTTGCCTTCCGTCGTTTCGGCGGTGAAATTCGGAGCGACGGCATTGATTCTCAATGACATTGGAGCCTCCC
>CAZIVY010000689.1:0-1734 GCA_964542505.1 uncultured Rhodospirillaceae bacterium | reverse complement strand
CTGTTCCGCCGCTACTTCCTCGACGGCGCCGATATCGGCGATCGGGACGTGCTGACCGACGTGGCGGCCGAGGCCGGCCTCGACTCGAACGACGTGCGCCGCCTCCTGGCCACGGAAACCGATCGTGACGCCGTCCTGGCGGAAGACGCCATGGCGCGCGAGATGGGCGTGGACGGCGTACCCTGCTTCATCTTCGAGCGCAAATTCGCCGTCGTGGGCGCGCAGGAGCCGGAGGTTTTTCTTCAGGTCTTCGCCCGCTTGGCCGCCGAGGCCGACGACGGCGACGCCGGCGAGGCGGGCGAAGCCGCCACCCCCGCGCGCCCTGCCTGAGGCCCAGGCCGAGGCTTGGGCGGCGCGGCGGGCCTTTCCGGCGGAGCCTCGCGGGCCATGGCGGCGATGGCGCCGGCCAGTTCCATGACCCCGCGGATGCGGGCCGGCCCGTCCGGCCACTCGGCTTGCAGCACCAGGCGATGATCGGGACGCAGCTTCGCCGTATGGGCGCGCCGGGCGATGAACGCCACCAGCGCCGCCGGATTGGCGAAGCGGTTGTCGCGGAAGGCCAGCGTCGCGCCGCGCGGCCCCGCCTCCACCTTCGCCACCCCGGCGTCGCGGCACAGTTTCTTGATCGCCACCACGTCGAGCAAATGGCGAACCTCCGTCGGCAAGGGACCGAAGCGGTCCGCCAACTCGCCGGCGAAGGCGTCGATGTCGTCGCGCTCTTCCAGCCGCGCGATGCGCCGGTAAAGCTGTAGCCGCAGGTCGAGATCGGCGACATAGACGTCCGGAATCAGCACCGACGTGCCGAGCGAGATTTGCGGCGACCATTTGTCGGCGGCCGTTTCGCGGCCGGCGTCGCGGGCGTTGGCGATCGCTTCGTTCAGCATCTCCTGATAAAGCTCGAAGCCCACCTCGCGGATATGGCCCGACTGTTCCTCGCCCAACAGATTGCCGGCGCCCCGGATGTCGAGGTCGTGGCTGGCGAGGCTGAACCCGGCGCCGAGCGTGTCCAGCGCCTCCAGCACATGCAGCCTTTTCTCCGCCCCGGCGCTGATCTTCTTGCGCGGCGGCAGCGTGAGATAGGCATAGGCGCGGGCCTTGGAGCGGCCGATGCGTCCGCGCAACTGGTAAAGCTGGGACAGGCCGAACATGTCGGCGCGATGCACCACCAGCGTGTTGGCGGTGGGAATGTCGAGGCCGCTTTCGATGATGTTGGTGCAGATCAGCACCTCGCGGCGGCCCTCGTAGTAATCGCTCATCACCTGTTCCAGCGCCCGCGCCGGCAACTGGCCGTGCGCCACCGCGGTGCTCAGTTCAGGCACGTAGTCGCGCATGAAGGCTTGCGCGTCCGGCAGGTCCTCGATGCGCGGGCAGACGTAGAAGATTTGTCCGCCGCGCGCGTGCTCGCGCATCATCGCCTCGCGCACCACCACCGGATCGAAGGGCAGCACGAAGGTCCGCACCGCCAGCCGGTCCACCGGCGGCGTGGAGATGAGGCTCAAGTCGCGCACGCCGCTCATCGCCAATTGCAGCGTGCGCGGGATCGGCGTCGCGGTCAGCGTCAGCACGTGGACGTCGGCCTCCAGTTGCTTCAGTCGTTCCTTGTGGCGGACGCCGAAATGCTGTTCCTCGTCGACCACCACCATGCCCAGCCGCTCGAAGGCGACGTTCTTGCCCAGAATGGCGTGGGTGCCGATCACGATGTCCACGCTGCCCTTGGCCAGGCCCTCCTTCACC
>CAZIVY010000688.1:0-2005 GCA_964542505.1 uncultured Rhodospirillaceae bacterium | reverse complement strand
GCTCAACGGCGCCCTGGTGCGCGAGGCCGAACGCGTGGGCGTACAGGCGCCGGCCAACGCGTTGATGACCCGCTGCGTCATGGCGCTGGAAGCCAAGCACGCCAAGCTCGGAACAACCTACGGCACCGTCTAGGGCGGCGGGGCGCGAATGCATGGACCCCCGGCTGCAGAGACGACAAGCGCTGACTTCCGCGGCGGGTCGTGGTCCTGTGAGAGCGCTCTGGCGGGGTCTGTGACGGCCCGCGACCAGGCGGATGCGCAAAATCGCATCCAATTATGACCCCCGCCAAGACTGAATAATCTCATTGATTGCTCGTGTGAATCCACATCCTGGGCGGGGTCATGGTTGGGCGCGAATGATGACCCCACCGATTTCAATCTTTCGCAACGAGCTCAATGCGCTGGGCGGCTTTAGGGGCGGGGTCAATGTTGCGCGCGATTTTGCAGCCCAGGGAAGCCTGAACTTCTAACGGGCTCCAAACCGGTCGAATCCGCAATTCTTATCAGGGCGGTATTGGGCGCCTTCGCTGGCCCGGCTCACCACGTATACTGCCTAATACCAACTCTCATTGACGATGACTCTCCGCTTCGTCATGGCCGGGCGAAGACCTGGCCATCCAGTCTTTCATCTCACTCGCTTTTCAAGACGTGGATGCCCGCGACAACCCCCAGGTCGAAGATCCCGGGGGCCGGGCATGACCGGTAGGGAACAGTGGGTCTTGGTATAATTAGGGTCTGGACTTACAATTTGATCCAGTATGGCGCGCCGACAATGGCGTTGGCGGCAAGGAAGTTGCGGGCGAGTTTGTCGTAACGAGTGGCGATGCGCCGCCAATCCTTGATTCGGCAGAAGAAGTTTTCGATCTTGTGGCGCCGCCGGCAAATGCGCTTGGGGCAATAGGCTTTGCGGGTGGCGGTGCTGCGGCTGGGTTATGAACGCCTTCGGCGTTCATGAGGCACAGCCCCTTCGTCCTTGATTTGCCGGCGCACGTTTTGGCTGTCTTAAGCCTTGTCGGCGGTGACGGCCAGCGGCGGCTTGGGCGTGTCCAGCACCTGGCCGACGACCTGCCTATCGTGGACTTGTCCGCCCGTCAGCGTGAAGTTCAGCGGGCGACCCTTGCTGTCGACACTGGCGTGGATTTTCGTGGTGCGGCCGCCACGGCTGATGCGGATCGCCTGATTTTTCTCCCCCCTTTTGCGCCGCTCGCCGCGCGGTGGGCCTTCACAATCGTGCTGTCGATCAGATGCAAGCTGTCGCGCGATTTCGCCGCCAGTTGGTCGAAAATCCGTTTCCAGATACCGCGCCGCGGCCAGCGGTTGAAGCGGTTGTACGCCGTTGTGTACGGCCCGTACCGCTCGGGCAAGTCCCGCCACGGCATCCCTGTCCGCAGCACGCAAAAGATCGCGTTCATGACCTTGCGATCATCCTTCCTGGCGCTCTCGCGGCTCTTTGGCGTCAGGGGACCCAAGAGAGCCCATTCCGCATCGCTCAAATCAAACCGCATGATCCACCTCCACCCACGGTGAATCACGTCCGGCCTTGATTTTCAAGGGGCTATGTGGGTACAGACACTAAAGCGCGCGCACCTCGACTTTTTCGGCTGCGGCGCGCGCCAGCCGATTGCGCAAGGGCCGTCCGAAAACCGGCATCTCGATCTCGAACACATCGCCCTCCTGGGCCACGGTGCCGGACGAATAGCTCAAAGATGCCGCGCCGAAGAAATGGCAATGCACGTCGCCCGGCCGGCGGAACATGGAATACTTGAAATGATGGTGCTCGAGGTTGCGCAGCCAATGGCACATGTTGGACTCGCCGCTCAGGGTTTCGCCCTTCCAGATCGCCTTCCCGTCGCGGACAAGGCGCGATTCGCCCCGCACGTCTTCGGGCAGCGGCCCCACCAGCAGCTCCGGCCCGATGGAGCAGACGCGCAATTTCGAATGCGCGCCGTAAAGATAGTTTTGCCGCTCCAAGGCATGATCGCTGAACTCGTTCCCCATGGCATAG
>CAZIVY010000687.1:0-2140 GCA_964542505.1 uncultured Rhodospirillaceae bacterium | reverse complement strand
TGGCCGCTGAACCCGTTGCAGAAATAGAAGTTCGTCACCTCGGGATGGGGCCCCAGGATCGCGTTCTGGTCGAGCGTGTTGTAGTCGTAATGCCCGCACCAGGAACGGCGCAGCTTGATGGCGGCGAAGGCGGGCACGCGGTGGGCGAGGGCCGGCCAGATGACGGCCTCGAAGGGGCCCTCGTCGAGCTCGAAATCCGCGCAGTCCTTGTCCTCGTCCTCGGGCGGAGAGACGCCGCCGACGTAAAAGGCCCCCTCGGGGCGCGCATAAACGCCGGTGGCGTCGATGAGCAGCGGAAACCCGGGCAGCTTTTCGCGGCATTCCCAGACATAGACCTGGCGCTTGCGCGGCCGCACCGGAAGTTCGATCCCCGCCAGGCTGGCGATGCGGGCCGCGTCACGCGCGCCGGCGCAGTTCACCATCGCGCCGCAGGCGACCTCGCGGCCGGAGGCGAGCTTGACGGCGGTAATGCGCCCGCCCGCCCGCGCCAGGTCCACCGCTTCGTCGTGAAGGTATTGCGCGCCCAAGGCGCGCGCCTTGCGCCGGAAGGCGTGCAGCAGGCCGTTGGGGTCGATCCATCCTTCGCGCCGGGACCCGAATGAACCAAGCTGGATGCCGTCCAAATTCAACCAGGGGAAGCGCCGGCCAAGCTCGGCCGGGTCCAGCAGGACCGCCGTCGCCCCATGCTCGCGCTGTATGCGGTGGCTCGCTTGCAAGGCGGGGACCTGAGCGGAATTCGCCAGGAACAGATATCCGCCCTCGATGAAATGGACGTCGGGCGTCTCGCCATCGACTTCAAGGCGAGCGGGCAATTCATGGACGAAGCCGATGCCGAATTGCGACATGGCGATGTTCTCGGGCGTCGAGAATTGCTGGCGCATGCCGCCCAGCGACCGCCCCGTCGCCGCCTCGGCGTAACTCGGGTCGCGCTCGAGGACCAGGACCCTTCCCTTGAATTCGGGCGAGGCGGCGAGGAAATAGGCGGTCGCGCTGCCGGTGACCGCGCCGCCCACGATCACCACATCGGCGTATTGATTCGTCATCGATGCTCGTCCCGCCGCCAACGACCATTTTCCCTATAGTCGATGGCGGGCAGAATAACCATCCTCGGCAAGCCCGACGCCTGGCTTGCCGGTGGCGGTTGCCGCGCCTAGATTGGCCGCCATGGACGCGATTACCGCGCTGACGACGCGCGCATCACCCTTCAAGCTGAGCGACCCGGCGCCGGCGGGCGCGGCCCTCGACGCCATGCTCGGCGCCGGCGTCCGTGCGCCCGATCACGGGCGGCTCCGGCCGTGGAAGTTCCTGCTCGTTCGCGGGCCGGCGCGGGCGAAACTGGGCGCGGTCATGGCGGCGTCGCTCAAGGCGCGCGAACCCGGGGCGACCGAGGAATTGCTGGCGCGCGAGCGCGACAAGTCGCTGCGCGCGCCGCTGATCGTGATTGTCGCCGCCTGCGTGCGGCCGACGGCGAAGGTGCCGGAGGTGGAGCAGATCGTCTCCGCCGGCGCGGCGGCGCAGAACATCCTGGTGGCGGCGCACGCGCTCGGTTTCGGCGGCTTTTGGCGCACCGGCCCGCCGGCCTATGACCCCGGCGTCAAGCGTGCTTTGGGGTTGCGCGCCGAGGACGCCATCGTGGCGCTGCTTTATATTGGCACGGTGGCGGCGCCGGCGCCGCCCAAGGCGCCCGACACGGCGGGAGCGATATTGGAATGGACCTAGCGCGGAGGAAAAGCATGCGCGTGGCGGCATGGTTCGCGGCCCTGGCGATGGCGGCGCTGGCGGCGCATCCGGGCGCCGCGGCGGGTGAGGAAGTCGATCTCGAGCTGGTGCTGGCCGCCGATGTCTCGCGCAGCGTGGACGAGGCGGAATTCCAGTTGCAGCGCCAGGGCTACGCCGCCGCGCTCACCGACCGGCGGGTGATGATGGCCATACGCTCGGGCCACATCGGCAAGATCGCGCTGTGCATCTTCGAATGGTCGGGCGAATTCGCGCAGCGCGTGATCGTCGACTGGATGGTGGTGGGCGACGAGGAATCGGCGGCCTACGCCGCCGAGCGGCTGCTCACTTTGCCGCGGCCCTTCGGCGAGCGCACCGCCATCGGCGTGGCGCTGGAATATGCGCTGGCGCAGTTTCCGCGCAA
>CAZIVY010000686.1:0-2136 GCA_964542505.1 uncultured Rhodospirillaceae bacterium | reverse complement strand
CTCGACCGCGCCCTGGGTCAGCAGCGGGCAGAGCGAAAACGCCATGTTGGCCGAACCCATCATCTCCTGCACCGCCATGGCCACGGTCCAGGGAAGGCCGCCGCCGCCGTGATCGGGGCTGAAGGGCACGCCGTTCCAGCCGCCGGCGCAGAACTGACGGTAGGCGTCGGCGAAGCCCGGCGGCGTGCGCACTTCGCCGTTTTCGAGGCGGCTGCCGACTTCGTCGCCAGGGCGATTGAGGGGGGCGATCACCTCGCCGGCGATGCGCGCCGCTTCGTCCAGCACGGCGTCGATCACGTCCGCTTCCGCATGATTGAAGGCGGGCAGGCGCAGCAAGGCCGGCAGGTCGGCGGTCGCGGCGAGGGCGAAGCGCATGTCGGCGAGGGGCGCCACATAATCGGCCATGGCGGAATCTCCTTGAAAATGTGGACGGGGCTAGGCGCCGCCGTCACTATGCCGGCCTAGCGTCGTGGTTCCGAAGTTTGCCCGCTCACCGATATCGCACACCGTGCAAACTTCGGAACCTGAACGACACCAGGTTCAATATGTTGCTAGTGTCCTTTTGATTCTGAAATTCGCTTCGCGCCTGAAATCTGCCTCTGGCGAATTTCAGAATCCGGACATTAGTATGCCACCCGGCCCTTGCCAAACAACCGCCATGCCAAGCAACCGCGATGCCAAGCCGTTGGGCGCCGCCGCACCATTGAACCTTCGCACGCCGGCGGCGATACGCCTGGCCCGCCCGGCCGCCATCGCCGCCGCCGCGCGCGCCTTGCGCCGGGGATTGCTGGTCGCCTTTCCCACCGAGACGGTCTATGGCCTCGGCGCCGACGCCACCAACGCCCAAGCCGTGGCGGCGATCTACGCGGTCAAGGGGCGGCCGAAGCGGAACCCGCTGATCTGCCACGTGGCGAGCGTGGCGGCGGCGCGGCTTCTGGGGTGTTTCGACGCGCGGGCCGAGTTGTTGGCGCGCGCGTTCTGGCCGGGGCCGCTGACCCTAGTGCTGCCACGGCGGCCCGATTGCCGGGCGGTGGCGCAAGTGTCGGCGGGCCTGGCCAGCATCGCGCTTCGGGTGCCGTCGCACCCGGTGGCGCTGAAATTACTGCAAGCCCTGCGCCGGCCGCTGGCGGCGCCCTCGGCCAACCCGTCCGGCCGGGTCAGCCCGACCACGGCCCGCCACGTGGCGGCGGATCTGGGCGCTGGCGTCGCCATGGTGCTCGACGGCGGGGCGTGCGCGGTGGGCGTCGAATCGACGGTGATCGACCTCTGCGGGCGGCGCGCGCGGCTGTTGCGCCCGGGCGGCGTGGCCCGGAGCGGCATCGAAGCGCTTATCGGGCCATTGGGGGCGCCGCGGCGGGGGCGCGTGGCGGCGCCCGGCATGCTGGCCAGCCATTACGCGCCCAAGCTGCCGGTGCGGCTCGGGGCGCGGGCGCCCAAGGGGCGGGAAGCCTTGCTCGCCTTCGGCGGGCCGGCGCCGGCGGGATTCGTCATGGTGCGGAATTTGAGCCCGAAGGCGGATTTGAAGCAGGCGGCGCGGCGGCTGTTCGCGTACCTCCGCGCCCTCGACGACCCACGCTGGCGGCGCATCGCGGTGATGCCGATCCCCGAGGACGGCATCGGCGCCGCCATCAACGACCGGCTGCGGCGGGCGGCCCAGGCGGCTTGGCCGCCAAAGCGGCCGGGGCCGCCCTCAGCTTAACATTCGGCGTGCCAAGAACGCCGGGCGGCGAAGCGGCCCTCAGCTTAACATCCGGCGTGCCAAGCACGCCGGGCGGCTCATTTACAAAGGCAAGCGTGCTTGCCGCCACCGTGGCGGTTAGGCAAAGTGCGCCCATGAACGCCGTCGCGAAAACCGTGCTCGACGAGCTGCGCGCCGTGGTCGGCCCGCAAGGGTCGATCGGCGACCCGGCGGCGATGGCGCCCTATGTGCGCGATTGGCGCGGGCTTTATCACGGCCGCGCGGCGCTGGTGCTGCGCCCCGAAAGCACGGAACAAGTGGCCGCGATCGTCAAGCTTTGCCAGCGCACCGGCACCAAACTGGTGCCGCAGGGGGGCAACACGTCGCTGATGGGCGGCTCGGTCCCCACCACGCGGGGCGATGAAATCCTGCTTTCGCTGTCGCGCATGAAGCGCGTG
>CAZIVY010000685.1:0-5535 GCA_964542505.1 uncultured Rhodospirillaceae bacterium | reverse complement strand
CCGACAGGGCCGATTCGAAGCACATGGTCGCCATCAGCGGCGGCCTCTTGCTCGCCTGGGCGGCGGGTTCGGTGATCGGGCCCATCAGCGCGACGCTGCTGATGCAGGTCGCGGGCCCCGGCGGTCTTTTCATGTTCATCGGCGGCGTGACCAGCGGGCTGATCCTGTTCATTCTGTGGCGCATGACCCGGCGCCCGGTGGCGGAAGTGCGATTCGCCGCCGCCCTTGGCGGGGAGCCGCCGCGATGAAGCTCCCGCCGCATCCGCTGGACATGGGCGAAAACAAGTATCGGGGCGAGACCAGGGTATCGGCGCGCGAGGCCTTGGTGGTGGCCGGCGTCCTGGCGGTCGCCGCCGCGGCGCGCGTCTCCGGCCTGGGCGACAAGGCGCTCTGGTACGACGAGGCGATCAGCCTGTGGTTTGCCCAGCGCGACCTGGCGACGCTGTGGTGGGACACCGCCAACTTCGATTTCCACACGCCATTCTATTACGCGCTGCTGCATTACTGGGTTCAATTGTTCGGCGACGGCGAAATCGCGCTGCGCTCGCTTTCGGCGGCCTTGAGTTTTTTCAGCGTGCCGCTGGTCTATGCGCTTGGCCGCCTGCTTCTGGGCCCGGCGCCGGCGGCGTTCGGGGCGCTGGTTTTCGCCATCACCATGATGCAAGTGTGGTTCGCGCAAGAGGCGCGCATGTACGCCCTGATGACTTTCAGCGCGGCGCTGGCGCTGTATGGCGCCGCCCGCGTCATGGCGGACCAGCGGCGGCGGAGAACCGGCCTCGGGCGCGAATGGGTGGGATGGGTGTGCTACGCCGCCGGCGCCGCCGGCGCCTTGTGGTCGCACAATGCGGCCGTCCTGTTGCCGCTCGCGGTCAACTTGGCGGTGCTGGGGCGATGGCTCGGCGATGGCGCCGGGGGGGCGCGGTTCCTGATCCGCTGGTTCGCGGCCCAGGCCGCAGTGCTGGCGCTGTGGGCGCCGTGGGTGCCGCGTATCCTGGACCAAGCCCGGGACGTGGACCAGAGTTTCTGGATCAAGGCGCCGGACGCGGTGACGCTCGCCGGGGCGGCGGACCTGCTTTACCCGACCGCGCCCTCGGCGCTGGTCTGGCTTGGCCCCCTTCTCCTCGCCGTCGTCGTGGCGGGGGCGGCGGTGGCGTTGCGGCGCGAGCGGGCGGTGTTCGCGTTTCTGGCCCTGGCCGCGTTCCTTCCCTTCCTCGCCGAAGCCGCGATCAGCACGTGGAAACCGGTCTTCCTGGTGCGCACGCTGGTGTGGGTGCAGATTCCCTATTGCCTGTTGCTGGCGGCGACGTGGCGGCTGGTGCCGGGCCGGCTTGGCCAGGTTCTGCTGGTAAGCCTGGTGGTGGGCGCCAATCTGCTGTGGCTTGCCGTCTATTTCACGCAGTACAATAAGGAACCCTGGGCGGCGGCGGCGCGCGACGTGGCGCGCGAGGCCGAAGCCGGGGATACGCTGTTGTTCGTCGACCCCGTCGCGCACCTGGCCTTCGAGTATTATTTTCGCCGCTACCACGCGCCTTTGCCCCGGCAGACGGTGATGGGCGCGTTTCCGGTGGCGCGCCGGGATGTGCTGAAGAAGGTTGACGACGCTGCCCTCGCCACGCTGGCCACGCGGCTCGCGGGGGCCAAGCGCGTGTGGGTGATCTGGCGCGATGCCGAATTTTACGACCCCACGGGGTCGCTCACGCGGGAATTGTCGCGGCTGGGCCGGCGGGAATCGGAACTGGCCTATTCGACCAAGCTGATCGTCGCCCGTTACGCCTTGACGCCATGAAGCAGGCCGGCCGATACCTGTTTCCATCGCGGTGCGCCATCAGCACTTTCTTAAGGTCTTTGACGCTTGCTTGCCCGTAGCATGACCCCAACCCTTTCCGTCATCGCGCCGATCTTCAACGAAGCGGAGAGCATCGGGCCGTTCCTCGAGCGTCTGCTCCCGGTCCTCGATGGTCTGAAGCAAAGCTACGAAATCCTGTTCGTCAACGACGGCAGCACCGACGATTCGCTGGCGCGGCTGATGGAGCACCAGAAGCGCCTGCCGGGCTTGCGTGTCCTCGACCTCAGCCGCAATTTCGGCAAGGAAGCGGCGCTCACCGCCGGGCTCGATCACGCCCGCGGCCAGGCGGTCATCCCCATCGACTGCGACCTGCAGGACCCGCCGGAACTCATCCCCGAACTCGTGCGGCACTGGCGGGAGGGGGCCGAGATCGTGCGCGCGCAACGCGATGAACGCCCCGGCGACGGCTGGACCAAAAGGCTGAGCGCGGCCATGTTCTACCGTTTGCACAACAAGGTGGCGGAAACCCCGATCCCGCCCAATGCCGGGGATTTCTGCCTGCTCGACCGGCGCGTGGTCGAGGCGCTGGGCGGGATCCACGAACGCAAGCGCTTCATGAAGGGGCTGTTTGCCTGGGTCGGATTTCGCCAGGCGACGGTGGGCTACACGCGCGACGCGCGCGCGCAGGGCACGTCGAAATGGCGCTACTGGAAGTTGTGGAACTTCGCCCTCGACGGCATTACCGGGTTCAGCACCGTCCCCTTGCGCCTGTGGACCTATGTGGGCGCGGCCATCGCGGCGGCGGCGTTTGTCTACGCGGTGCTGATCGTTCTCCGCGTCGTCGCCTGGGGCGTCGACGTGCCGGGCTATGCGTCGCTGCTGACGGCGGTGCTGTTCATGGGCGGCATTCAGTTGGTGACGCTGGGCGTCATTGGCGAGTATGTGGGCCGCATCTACATCGAGGCGAAAGGGCGGCCGCTCTATCTGGTGCGCCAGTGCCACGAGGCGCCCGCGACCCCGCCGCCGATGCCGGCGCCGCCAAGCCGGCAATTCGGCAGGACCGAGGCCTGAAGCATGGAGATGTCGGCTTACAAAGGCGATGCCGCCGCCGAGGACCGCCACTGGTGGTTCACCGGCCGCCGCCGCATTGTCGCCGGATTCATGCGCCGGTTGAAATTGCCCGAAAAGGCGCGCCTGCTGGAACTGGGCTGCGGATCGGGCGGCAATCTGGCCACGCTGGCGAAGTTCGGCGACCTGGTGGGGGTGGAACCCCATGACGGCGCCCGCAATCGCGCCATCGCCCGCGGCGTCTGCCGGGTCCTTGCCGGCCGCCTCCCCGACCAGGTGCCGCTGGCGCCCGAATCCTTCGACGCCGTGGTCATGCTCGACGTGCTGGAGCACGTGGCCGACGACGCGGCGGCGCTGGCCACCGCCTGCCGGTTGCTGACGCCCGGCGGGCGGCTGCTGCTGACGGTGCCGGCATTTCCCTTCCTGTGGAGCCGGCACGACGAGTTGTTGCACCACTTCCGCCGCTACCGCCGCCGGCCGCTCGGGCGGCTTCTCGGCGAAAACGGATTCGCGGTGGAGCGGCTGACGCATTTCAACACCGTGCTGTTTCCCGCCATCGCCGCCTTCCGCTTGATGCAGAAGCTGAAGCGCGAACGCGCGGACGACGACGCGGGGCTGGCGGTGCCGAAGGCGGCGATCAACGCCGCGCTGAAGGCGATCCTGGCCGCCGAGGCGCTGGCGCTGCCCGCCATCGACCTGGCGTTCGGGGTTTCACTGCTGGCGGTGGCGCGGCGGCGGCGGCGGCACGCCTGAGAAGATAGGCTGCCCCGGCGGCACGTTGCTTCGCCGGCCCGGGCACCCCAAGATGGGCGTCCCAGATTTCAACGGCGTCCGCCTCCCATGAATATCGTTCCCCCCGGAATGCGCTGGCCCTTTGCGGCCACGGGCCGTGGCGCCGCCGCCCGGCGATTGCAGATTTTCTACGTTTTTTTGTTCATGGTGCCCGGCATTCATTTGCCCTTCTGGCCGCTGTGGCTCAAGGCGCAAGGCCTGGACGAAGCGGCGATCGGCATCGCGCTGGCCGCCGGCAGCTGGTCGCGCGTCATCGGCAATCCGCTGGCCGGGCATTTCGCCGACCGCAGCGGCGAGCGGCGGCGGCCGATGCTGATGCTGACGGCGCTATGCGTGCTGATCTTCGCGCTGTTCGGGGTGGCGCACGACCTGGGGACGGTGCTCGCCGTCAGCGTGTTGTTCGGCATGGCCTGGGGGCCGCTGATGCCGCTGTGCGAGAACATGACCTTGCTCGCCTGCTACCGGCATCAACTGGAATATGGGCGAATCCGGCTATGGGGTTCCATGTCGTTCATGGTCACCGCCATGGCGGCGGGGATGATCCTGCAAAGCCGTTCGGCGGACGCCATCTATGTCATGATGATGCTGACGCTCGCCGGTACGGCGCTGGCCGCCGTTGGCTTGCCCGATATCCGGGTGGATGCGGCGCCCGGACCTGCCGCGGAAGATGCCGCGCCGCGCCGCGGGGCGCCGCTCGGCGCCCTGATGCGCGAGCACCGTTACCTGCTGCTGCTGGCCGCCGCCGCGGCGTTGCACGCGGGTCACGGCGTGCTCTATGCCTTCGGCACGCTTCACTGGCAGGCGGCCGGGTACAGCAACGACATCATCGGCCTCCTGTGGGCGGTGGGCGTGATCGCCGAGATCGGGGTGTTCGCGGTGGGCGGCGCGCTGTTGCGCCGGCTCAATCCGGCGCAGCTGCTGCTGATCGCGTCGGCGGCCGGCGTGCTGCGGTGGGGGGGCACGGCGCTGGCCACGGAACTGGCGTTCCTGGTGCCCTTGCAGGCGCTGCACGCCCTCACCTTCGGCATCGCGCATCTGGGCGCCATGCACATGCTGGCGCAGGAATTGCGGCCGGAAATTTCGGCCTCGGCGCAGGGCCTCTATTCGGTGGTGATCGGGGGCGTGGCGCTGGGGGCGTCGATGCTGGCGGCGGGGCCGCTTTACGGCGCGTTCGGGGGATCGAGTTTCTGGTTCATGGCGGGGCTGGCGGCGCTGGGCGGTTTATTCGCGATTTTCCTTTTCCCCCGGCGGGCCGGTTAGTCTTTCGCCCGTTCGACATAGGCGCCCTCGTCGGTGGAAACCACGATCCTGGCGCCGACGCCAATATGGGGCGGCACCATGACGCGCACGCCGTTGTCCAGGATCGCCGGCTTGTGGGAGGAGGCTGCGGTCTGGCCGCGCACCGTCGGCTCGGTTTCGGTCACGGTGAGGGTCACCGTTTGCGGCAATTCCACCGCCACCGCCACCCCTTCATAGAGGCGAATGGTGACGTGCATGCTTTCCTGCAGAAACACCACCGCCTCGCCGATGATCTCCTTGGGCACGGTCAACTGTTCGTAGTTCTCCACGTCCATGAAGGTGCACTGCTCGCCCTCGGCATAGAGGAACTGGAATTCGCGCTCGTCGATGAAGACGCGCTCCACCGATTCGGTGGTGCGGTAGCGCTGGTTGATCTTCACCCCGTCGGCGACGCCGCGCATGTCGAGCTGGGTCACCGGCGTGCCCTTGCCGGGCTGGATGTTCTGCGCCTTGAGCACCGCATAGAGCTTGCCGTTGAGTTCGATGACGTGGCCGGCGCGAAGCTGGTTGGCGTTGATTTTCATGGCGGTCCGGTAAAGGGAGGCTGGGCGGCGGGAACCTATCAGGCCGCCGCCACGGCGGCAATCTTA
>CAZIVY010000684.1:0-12313 GCA_964542505.1 uncultured Rhodospirillaceae bacterium | reverse complement strand
CTGACGCTTCAGTCCTTTTGGGCGAAGCAGGGGTGCATTCTGCTGCAACCCTATGACATGGAAGTGGGCGCCGGCACCTTCCACCCCGCCACCGTGTTGCGGGCGCTGGGGCCGGAGCCCTGGAACGCCGCCTATGTGCAGCCCTCGCGCCGCCCCAAGGACGGCCGCTACGGCGAAAACCCCAACCGCCTCCAGCACTACTACCAGTTTCAGGTGATCCTGAAGCCCAGCCCCGCCGACATCCTCGACCGCTACCTCGAATCCCTGGCCGAGCTCGGCATTTCGTCGCGCGATCACGACATCCGCTTCGTCGAGGACGACTGGGAAAGCCCCACCCTCGGCGCCTGGGGCCTGGGCTGGGAGGTCTGGTGCGACGGCATGGAAGTGACCCAGTTCACCTATCTCCAGCAAGTGGGCGGCTTCGACTGCCAGCCCGTTTCCGGCGAAATCACCTACGGGCTTGAGCGCCTGGCGATGTTCGTGCAAGGCAAGGACAACGTCTTCGACCTCGACTGGAACGGCCACGGCGCCACTTATGGCAGCGTCTACCTGCAGGCGGAAAAAGAGTTCTCGGCCTACAATTTCGAGCGCTCCGACCCCGAACTGTTGCGCCGCCACTTCGTCGACGCCGAGGGCGAATGCCGCTCCCTGGTGAACGCCGGCTTGGCCTTGCCCGCCTACGACCAGTGCATGAAGGCCAGCCACGCCTTCAACTTGCTCGACGCGCGCGGCGTCATCGGCGTCAGCGAGCGCGCCGCCTACATTGCCCGCGTGCGCGCTCTGGCCAAGGCGTGCTGCGCCGCCTGGCTGCAGGGCCGCGGCCACCTGCCGGCGGCGAAGGCATGATTGCCCTGGCGAAGGCTCGCTGACCCGTGGCCGAACTTCTGCTCGAGCTTCTGTCCGAGGAGATCCCGGCCCGCATGCAGGCCCGCGCCGCCGAGGATCTGCTGGAACTGGTCGGGGCCAAGATTGCGGCCGAGGGCATCCAATTTGGCGAGGCGCACGCCTTTGCCACGCCGCGCCGCCTGGCTCTCGCCATCGACGGCTTGCCCGAGCGGCAGGCCGACCGCACCCAGGAACGCAAGGGTCCGCGCGTCGGCGCACCCGACGCCGCCATACAGGGTTTTCTCAAGGCCGCCGGCATGACCTCGCTCGACCGGTGCGAGCGGCGCGCCATCGACAAGGGCGAATTCTGGTTCGCGGTCAGCGTGCAGCGCGGCCGGCCTCTGCCCCAGGTGCTGCTCGACGTCCTGCCGGCGGCGCTGGCCGAATTGCCGTGGCCCAAGTCCATGCGCTGGGCGGATCATAAGCTGCGCTGGGTGCGGCCGCTCACCTCTATCCTCTGCCTTTTCGACGGCCGCGCCGTGCCGGTGGTCTTCGGGCATTTGACCGCCGGCAACCGCACGCGCGGCCATCGGTTCCTCAAGCCCGAGGAATTCACCGTGCGCGATTTCGCCGACTACAGGGCGAAGCTCGCGCAAGCCAAGGTGGTGCTCGATGCCGCCGAGCGCGCGAAGATCATTCTGGCGGCGGCCGAGAAAGCGGCGGCGGGCGCGAATCTGAAGCTGGTCGCCGACGACGCCTTGCTGGATGAAGTCAGCGGGCTGGTGGAATGGCCGGTGGTGCTCATGGGGTCCATCGACAGCGCCTTCATGGGCGTGCCGCGCGAGGTGCTGGTCAGCTCCATGCGCCGCCAGCAACGCTATTTCGCCCTCACCGGCGCCGGCGGCAAGCTCGCGCCGCGCTTCATCGTCGTCGCCAACACCACGACCCGTGACCGCGGCAAGCGCGTGGTCGCCGGCAACGAACGCGTGCTCCGCGCGCGGCTATCGGACGCGAAATTCTTTTGGGATCAAGACAGAAAGGTCAGTCTGGAAAGTCGCGTGCCGGCGCTGAAGGGTATCGTTTTTCACGCCGCGCTCGGCACCGTGGCCGACAAGGTCGATCGTCTGCGCCGGCTGGCGGTGGAAATCGCGCCGCGCGTCGAGGGCGCCGACGCCGATCTGTGCCGCCGGGCGGCGCTGCTGCTGAAGGGAGATCTGACCGCCGGCGTGGTGGGCGAATTCCCCGAATTGCAGGGGGTCATGGGACGCTACTACGCGCTCCACGACCGCGAGCGGCCGGAAGTGGCGGACGCCGTCGCCGAGCATTATTCGCCGCTGGGTCCGGGCGACCGCTGCCCCAGCGCTCCCACCAGCGTGGTGGCGGCCCTGGCGGACAAGCTCGACAGCCTGGTGGGTTTCTTCGTCATCGACGAGCGGCCGACGGGGTCCAAGGACCCCTTCGCCCTTCGCCGCGCCGCGCTTGGGGTCATTCGCCTCATTCTGGAAAACAAGGTGCGCCTGAATCTGGCCACCGTGTGGCGCTTTGCCTTTGACCAGTATTTGGCCGGATGGTCGGCGCAGCGGCGGCTGTTCGTGCAGATCAAGGCGGAATTTCACCCCGTGCCCATCGGCTTGCTGCGTGAAAGCGTCCGCGAGGACTACCCGTTCTACGTTCTTCCAGCGCCGCCGAGTGGCGTGCAATGGACGCCCGCCGCCGCCGATACAAGCCGCCTGCCGGGACAACGCGAATTGCGCGCCGCGCTGATGGATTTTTTCGTCGACCGGCTGAAGGCGCATTTGCGCGAAAAGGGCGTGCGCCACGATCTGGTGTCGGCCGTTTTCGCCCACGGCTCGAAAGGCGGCGGCGACGACGACCTGGTGCGGCTCATGGCCCGGATCGAGGCGCTCAAGGCCTTTCTTGACAGCGACGATGGCGCGAACCTGCTTGTTGCCTACCGCCGGGCGGCGAACATCGTGCGCATCGAAGCGAAAAAAGACCAAGTTTCCTACGACGCGCTCCCCGATCCGGCGCTACTGGCGGAGCCCGAGGAGGCGCTGCTGTTCGAGCGCCTCGACGAAGTGTCCGGCCTGGCGGACGCGGCGCTGGCGCGCGAGGAATTTCAGGCCGCGTGCCGCGCCTTGGCCCGGCTCCGCGTCCCGGTTGACGAATTCTTTAACAAAGTGACCGTCAATACCGACAATGCCGAGTTACGCTCCAACCGCCTGCGGCTGTTGGCGCGTATTCGATCGGAACTCGACAAGATCGCCGATTTCTCCAAGATCGAGGGGTAGGAGACCATGGCCGCAGTGACACGCAAGGCGCCGACAGCCAAGGTACCCGTAGCCGCCGCGCCGGAAGCGGCCGCCGGGAACAATGCGCGCCAGCTTGCCGGCGGCCGAACGGCCGTGAAAACCAGCCCCCGCGGACGCGGAGCCAAGGTGGTGCGCCTTCGGCCCAAGAACTCGGCCAAGGCCGGCGAGCGTCCGGCCGCGCCCGCTGCCGCCAAGTGGGTCTATGGCTTTGGCGACGGCCAGGCCGAGGGCAGCGCCAAGATGCGTACGTTGCTTGGCGGCAAAGGCGCCAATCTGGCGGAGATGAGCAACCTCGGCCTGCCCGTGCCGCCGGGGTTCACCATCACCACCGAGGTTTGCACCCGGTATTACGCTCACGGCAAGACCTATCCCAGCGGCCTCGAATCGCAAGTGGACAGCGCGCTGGCCGCGGTCGAGAAGCTGGCGGGCGCGCGCTTCGGCGACGTCGAGAATCCGCTGCTGGTGTCGGTGCGCTCCGGCGCCCGCGCCTCCATGCCCGGAATGATGGACACGGTGCTCAACCTCGGCTTGAACGACCGCACCGTGGCGGCGCTGGCGCGCCAATCGGGCAACGGGGGTTTCGCCTGGGATTCCTACCGCCGCTTTATCCACATGTACGCCGGCGTCGTCCTTGGCGTGCCGCACGAAATGTTCGAGGAACTGCTGGAGATTCACAAGGAGGGGAAGGGCGTCCGCCTCGATACCGAGCTGTTGGCCGAGGACTGGCGCCATGTCACCGGACTCTACAAGAAGAAGGTGCAGGAGAAGCTTGGCCGGCCGTTTCCCCAGGATGTGCGCGAGCAGCTTTGGGGCGCCATCGGGGCGGTGTTCCGCAGTTGGCAGAGCGCCCGCGCCAACACCTACCGGCAACTCCACGACATCCCCGAATCCTGGGGCACCGCGGTCAATGTCCAGGCCATGGTGTTCGGCAACATGGGCGACGATTCATGCACTGGCGTCGCCTTCACCCGCGATCCCGCCACCGGCGCCAACGGCTATTACGGCGAGTTTCTCATCAACGCCCAGGGCGAGGACGTGGTGGCGGGCATCCGCACGCCCCAGTACCTGACCCGCGCGGCGCGCCAGGCCGGGGGCGCCACCGCGCCTTCCATGGAAGAGGCCGTGCCGAAGGTTTTCGGCCAGCTCAAGCAGGTGTTCAAGAAACTCGAGCGCCACTACCGCGACATGCAGGACATCGAGTTCACCGTCCAGCGCTCCAAGTTGTGGATTTTGCAAACCCGCAACGGCAAGCGCACCGCCAAGGCGGCGATCAAGATCGCCGTCGACATGGTCACCGAGGGCCTGATCGACAAGGCGACCGCCGTGCGCCGCATCGATCCGGCGTCGATCGATCAATTGCTGCACCCGACGCCCGACCCCAAGGCCCACCGCGAGATCATCGCCCGCGGCCTGCCGGCCTCGCCCGGCGCCGCCAGCGGCAAGGTGGTGTTCGCCGCCGACCAGGCCGAGGCCCTCGCCGGCCGCGGCGAAAGCGTCATCCTGGTGCGCATCGAAACCAGCCCCGAGGACATCCACGGCATGCACGCGGCGAAGGGCATCCTCACCGCGCGCGGCGGCACCACCAGCCACGCGGCGGTGGTCGCCCGCGGCATGGGCCGCCCCTGCGTTTCGGGGGCGGGGGCGCTGCGCATCGATTACGCCGCCGGCCAAATGACGGTGGGCCGCTATGTGGTGCGCAAGGGCGACGTGATCACCATCGACGGCTCCAGCGGCGAGGTCATTCTCGGCCGCGTGCCCACCATCGAGCCGCAATTGTCGGGGGATTTCGCCGCCTTGATGACCTGGGCGGACGGCTTCCGCCGCCTGAAGGTGCGCGCCAACGCCGAGACGCCGCTCGATTGCACGACGGCGCTCCGCTTTGGCGCCGAGGGCGTCGGCCTTTGCCGGACCGAACATATGTTTTTCGACGCCGAGCGCATCGCCGCCGTGCGCGAGATGATCCTCGCCGCCGATGGCGAGGGCCGCCGGCGGGCGCTGACCAAGATCCTGCCCATGCAGCGCAAGGACTTCATCGACATCTTCCGCATCATGGAAGGCCTGCCGGTAACGGTGCGCCTTCTCGATCCGCCGCTGCATGAATTCCTGCCCAAGACCGAGGCCGACTTGGCGGTGGTTGCCGCCGCGACCGGGGTCGATATCGGCACCCTCCGCCACCGGGTCGACGCCTTGCACGAGGTCAACCCCATGCTCGGCCATCGTGGCTGCCGGCTGGGCATTTCCTACCCCGAGATCTACGAGATGCAGGCGCGCGCCATTTTCGAGGCGGTGGCGGCAGTGCCCCGCAAGCGCATGGTCGAGCCCGAAATCATGATTCCGCTGATCGTGACCAAGGCCGAACTCGACATCCTGAAGGTGCTCATCGACGCCGTGGCGGCCCTGGTCGCCAAGGAAACCGGCGCCAAGCTGAAATACAGCATCGGCACCATGATCGAGCTGCCGCGCGCCGCGCTGCGCGCCGCCGACATCGCCGAAAGCGCCGAATTCTTTTCTTTCGGCACCAACGACCTGACGCAGACCGCCTTCGGCATCAGCCGCGACGATTCGTCGATGTTCATGGACGACTATCTGCGCCACGGCATCCTGGCCCGCGATCCCTTCGCCACCATCGACCGCGACGGGGTGGGCGAATTGATCCGCATCGCGGTCGAGCGCGGGCGGAGTGTCCGCCCGGAACTGAAGCTCGGCATTTGCGGCGAGCACGGCGGCGATCCGGCGTCCGTCGGCTTTTGCCACGAGGTCGGGCTCGACTATGTGTCGTGCTCGCCCTACCGCGTGCCCATCGCCCGCCTCGCCGCCGCCCAGGCGGCGATCGCCGAAAAGGATAAAAAGGGATCGGCGCGCGACTCTACTGAATAAGGATGCGCGGCGCGGTTTGCGCCGCCCGCGCCAGCGCCTGCTCGATCTTGACCTGCACCTTGCCGGCGATGTCGCGGTAGACCTTGGCGATGGCGCTCTCGGGCTGGCTGGCGACGATGGGCCGGCCGCCGTCGGAGGTTTCGCGGATGGAAATGTCGAGCGGCAACTCGCCGAGGAAATCGCACCCCATCTGCTCCGCCGTCTTGCGCGCCCCGCCATGGGCGAAGATTTCCGCCCGGTCGCCGCACTTCGGGCACAGGTAATAGCTCATGTTCTCGATGATGCCGAACACCGGCACGTCGACCTTGCGGAACATGTTGAGCCCCTTGCGCGCGTCGATGAGGGCGATGTCCTGAGGGGTGGAGACGATGACCGCGCCGGTGAGCGGCACCCGCTGCGCCATGGTCAATTGCGCGTCGCCCGTGCCCGGCGGCAGGTCCACCACCATGACGTCGAGTTCGCCCCATTCCACGTCGCGCAACATTTGCTCCAGCGCGCTCATCACCATCGGCCCGCGCCAGATCATCGGCGTGTCCTCGGGCACCAGGAATCCCATGGACATGCACACCAGGCCCCAGCCGTGCATGGGCGCCAGCCGCTTGCCGTCGCGCGTCACCGGCTTGCCCGTGATGCCGAGCAGGCGCGGCACCGAGGGTCCGTAGATGTCGGCGTCCAGGAGACCGACGCGCAGCCCGTTGGCGAGCAATCCCAGCGCCAGGTTGGCGGCGGTGGTCGACTTGCCCACCCCACCCTTGCCCGACGCCACCGCGACGATGGAGCGGATGCCCGGCAGCGCCGGCTTGTTGTCCACGGCTTGGCCCTTGGCCGCCCCCGCTGCCTGGGACGGGGGGGGCGGGGGGGCGGCGCGCGCCTGCTGCGGCCGCTCGGCGGTCAATACCGCGCTCACGCTCAAGACGCCGGGAACGGCGTCGACGGCTTTTTCGCACGCCTTGCGCAGCGGCTCCTTGGCGGCGCCCTGTTTCGGGTCGACCTCGATGGCGAAACCCACATGGCCCTCGCGCAGGCTTAGGCCCGAGATCATGCCGAGCGCCACCACGTCGCGGCCGCGATCGGGATCGACGACGCCCTTCAGCGCCCGCCAAATCTGCTCTTCGCTCACCGCCATGAAAAACCTCGGTTGCCGGGTGGGAAGCGCGTTGCCCGCTTGCCGCCGCCTTGTTCGCTTGCGCCGGCTGTCATATAACGCGGGGGAGCCATGCAGGCAAATTACGGGCCCGGCGCCAAGCGACGCATGGCGGTGCCGCTTTTCTAGGATTGAGCGTATGCCGTGGGGCGATCAAGGTGGCGGGGGTTGGCAAGGCGGCGGCCGCGGGCCCTGGGGGCAGGGACCGCGCGGCGGTGGCGGCGGGCCACAGCCGCCCGACCTCGAGGAATTGCTTCGCCGCGGGCAGGAGCGCTTCCGCCGCATGCTGCCCGGCGGCGGCCTCGGCGGCCGGGGCGCGCTGTTAGCGGTGCTGGTGGCGCTTGCCGTCTGGTCGTTCTCGGGCTTCTACCGCGTGGCGCCGGACGAGCAGGGGGTAGAGCTTCGCTTCGGGCGCTGGTCGCGCACCACCCAGCCCGGCCTCAATTATCATCTGCCCTGGCCCGTCGAAGCCGCGGTGACGCCCAAGGTCACCCGCATCAACCGCGAGGAAGTGGGCTTCCGCTCCGCCCCGGAGGGCTTTACCCGCCAGCGCGGCCAGCCCGACGTGGCCGAGGAAAGCCTGATGCTCACCGGCGACGAAAACATCGTCGACATCGACTTCGAGGTGCAGTGGCTGATCAAGGACGCCGGTCAATTCCTCTTCAATATCGAAAACCCGCCGGTGACCATCAAGGCGGTGGCGGAAAGCGCCATGCGCGAGGTCATCGGCAAGAACCTCATCCAGCGCATCCTGACCGAAGGGCGCCAGCCCATCGAATTGGCGACCCAGCAGTTGATGCAGACTATCCTCGACGGCTACAAGGCCGGAGTCCTGATCACGCTGGTGAACCTGCAAAAGGTCGATCCGCCGGCGGCGGTGATCGACGCCTTTCGCGATGTCCAATCGGGCCAGGCTGACCGCGAACGCGCCCAGAACGAGGCCGAGGCCTACCGCAACGACGTCATCCCCCGCGCCCGCGGCGAGGCGCAGCGCATCGTGCAGCAGGCGGAAGCCTATAAGCAGGAAGTGATCGCCAACGCCCAAGGCGACGCGTCGCGCTTTCTCGCCGTCTACAATGAGTTCAAGCTGGCGCGCGAGGTCACCACCCGGCGCATGTACCTGGAGACCATGGAGAAGCTTCTCCGGGGCATGAACAAGATCGTCATCGACAGTTCCCAAGGCGGTCAGGGCGTCGTCCCCTATTTGCCGCTGCCGGAATTGCAGAAACGGCGCACGCCGGAGACAAAGCCATGATCGGCCGTCTTGCCCTGCCGGTGCTGGCCATCCTGGCGGTGGCGATGGCCTTTCTTGGCGCCGGCGCGATGTTCACCGTGCACCAGACCCAGCAAGCCATCGTGCTGCAATTCGGCGACCTGCGGCAGATCATCAGCGAGCCCGGACTGAAGTTCAAAATCCCCTTCATTCAGGACGTGGTTTACCTGGACAAGCGCGTGCTGGCCCTCGATCCGCCGCGGCCGGAGGAAATCATCGCCTCCGACCAGCGCCGCCTGGTGGTGGACAGTTTCGTGCGCTTTCGCATTTCGGACAGCTTGCGCTTCTTCCAAACCGTGGGCAGCGAGCGCGTGGCGCGCGAGCGCGTGGCGGTGGTGCTGAACTCCAGCCTGCGGCGCGTCCTCGGCGCCGTCGATTCATCGACCATCATTTCCGGCGATCGCGCGGCGCTGATGACGCAGATCGCCGCCGTCGTCAGCAGCGAGACCCAGCGTTTCGGTCTCGAGATCGTCGACGTTCGCATCAAGCGCGCGGATTTTCCCGAAACCATCAACCAGGCGATTTTCCGGCGCATGCAGACCGAGCGCGAGCGCGAAGCGCGCGAAATCCGGGCGCAAGGGTTCGAGTTGTCGGAGCGCATCCGCGCCGACGCCGACCGCCAGCGTACGATCCTGTTGGCGGAAGCGCGCAAGCAGTCGGAAATTCTGCGCGGCGAGGGCGACGGGCAGCGCACCCGCATTTTCGCCGAGGCCGCCAACGTCGATCCGGAATTCTATTCGTTTTACCGCTCGCTTCAGGCCTATTCGGAAGCGCTCCAGCAAAGCGACACCACCATGGTGCTGTCGCCCGATTCGGAATTTTTCCGTTATTTCGGCAAGATCCCCGGCAAGCAATCGGCTCCCTCCCGCTGAGGCAGGCCCCCCTCTCGCCGTGGCGGAAAGGCGGGGCCGGCGCCGGATTGGCGCCCTCTCCCCGCGCCCCTTCCCGGCGTGAACCTGGCGTCCCGGCATGGAAGATCTGATCACCGCGCTCGGCTTGGTGCTGGTCATCGAGGGCATCGCTTACGCCTTGTTTCCCAATGCCTTGCGCAAGCTCGTGCAAGCGGCGTTGGAACTTCCCCCGAAACAAATTCAGGCGGCGGCGCTGGCCATGGCGGGGATCGGGTTGGTTATCGTCTGGCTGGTGCGCGGCTGAACCGCTCGCCCGGCACGGCGACCGAATTTCGCCACAATCTGCGGCGAAAAGCGGGATCAATCTTGAATCCACGGGTGTCGCGCCTATCTCGTTCACATCCGTTAACCAAGTTATGGCTATACTTAGACCTTCACGGCTCCGGCCCGGCGTTGGCCGTTGCCCCGCCGGCAGAGCGAGGAGACAACGTATGACATCAGCTTTTCCGACCTTGGCGTTTCGCGCCCGCGATCTGACCGCGGGTGCGCTGGCGGTCAGCTTGGCGCTGTTCGCGGCGGGCGTTCAGGCGCAAGCGCGCTCGGCGCCCGACGGCTTTGCCGATCTCGCCGAGAAGTTATCGCCGGCGGTGGTCAATATTTCCACCACGCAAAAGTCCCAGGTGGCGCAGCGTCGTCAGCCCGGCCAGCCCGGCCAGCCCGACGGGCAGCGGCCCGAAGGCGCGCCGCAATTCCCGCCCGGATCGCCGTTCGAGGAATTCTTCAAGGATTTCTTCGACCGCCAGCAGCGCGACGGCGCCCGCCCGCAGCAGCGCACGGTGACGTCGCTCGGATCGGGCTTCATCATCGACGCCAAGGGCCTCATCGTCACCAACAATCACGTCATCGCCGACGCCGACGAGGTGAAGGTCATTCTCCACGACGATACGGAATTGCCGGCCAAGGTCATCGGCCGCGATACCAAGACCGATCTGGCGGTGCTTAGAGTGGAACCGACGCATCCGCTGGTGGCGGTGGCTTGGGGCGAATCCGACAAGACCCGCGTCGGCGACTGGGTGGTGGCGATCGGCAATCCCTTCGGTCTCGGCGGCACCGTGACCGCCGGCATCGTCTCCGCGCGCGGGCGTAACATCCGCTCCGGGCCTTACGACGATTTCATTCAGACCGACGCCTCGATCAACAAGGGCAATTCGGGCGGGCCGCTTTTCAACTTGAAGGGCGAGGTCATTGGCGTGAACACCGCCATCTTCTCGCAGTCCGGCGGATCCGTCGGCATCGGCTTCTCCGTGCCGTCGTCCTTGGCCCGGCCGGTGGTGGCTCAATTGGCCGAGTTCGGCCGCACGCGCCGCGGTTGGCTTGGCGTGCGCATTCAGACCGTGACCGACGAAATCGCCGACAGCCTGGGCCTCGACCGCCCGAAGGGCGCGCTGGTGGCCGGCGTCACCGAGGGCGGCCCGGCGGAAAAGGCGAAGATCGAAGCCGGCGACATCGTCACCTCGTTCGACGGCAAGCCCATCGCCTCGATGAATCAATTGCCGCGCGCCGTGGCGGAAACCAAGATCGGCCGCGAAGTGCCGGTGGAAGTGTGGAGAAAGGGCAAGTCGCTGCGCCTGAAAGTGACCGTGGGCGAGCTGGACGAATCCGAACAAGTGGCGTCCGTCGAACCTGAAAAGGGACCGACCACGGGCCGCAGCACGCCGAATGAAAAGAAGTTCGATGTCCTCGGCCTGACCCTGGCGCCGATCACGCCCGAACTCCGGCAGCGCTTCGACATCAAGGAAGACGTCAAGGGCGTCGTCGTCGTCGACGTGGCGAACGATGGCCCGGCGGGCAAGAAGGACATTCGGGCCGGCGACGTCATCCTCGAAGTGGCGCAAAACGAGGTGAAAACGCCCGACGAGGTCATCGGCCGGGTCAAGGAAGTGAACGACAGCAAGCGCCGCTCGGTGTTGTTGCTGGTGCAACGCGCCGGCGACTTGCGCTTCATCGCCGTGCCCATCAAGGGCTGAGGCGCCGCATCTGGATCGACAGCGTGGCCTTGCCGCGCTGTCGATTTACCCCTCACTCGACGAAATCCCGCTGGCGGTAGCCCTGCAGGTACAGGAGCGCCGTCAGGTCGCCGTGGTCGATGCGCGCTTTGGCCGCGCTCGCCGCTACCGGTTTGGCGCGATACGCCACCCCCAATCCCGCCGCTCCGATCATCGGCACGTCATTGGCCCCATCGCCGACCGCGAGCGTGTCGGCCACCGCCAGCCCGCGTTCCTCAACAAGCCGGCGCAGAATGGCGAGCTTGGCGGCGGCGCCCTGTATCGGCTCCTCCACCTCGCCCGTTAACCGGCCATCGGCCTGAAGCAGGCGGTTGGCATGATCGACGTGGAAACCCAGCGCCTCCCGCACCCGGCTGGTGAACTCGGTGAAGCCGCCGCTCACCAGCGCGGTGTAGGCGCCGTGGGCGCGCATGGTCGCGACAAGCGTGCGCGCGCCGGGCATGGGACGCACCCGCTCGGCGTAGACCTTGGCGAAAATCGAGTCGTCCAGGCCGCGCAACATCGAAGCGCGCGCACGGAGCGCGCCGGCGAAGTCCAGTTCGCCCTTCATCGCCCGCTCGGTGATCGCCGCCACCTCGGCGCGCAAGCCGGCGGCGGCGGCCAGTTCGTCGATGCACTCGACCTCGATCATGGTCGAATCCATGTCGGCGACCAGCAGGCGCTTGCGCCGGTGCGCCACCGGCAGCGCGGCGACGTCGACCGGGCGCCGGGCGACTAGGCGCCGCGCCTGCGCTTCCGCATCGGCCTCGGAAATGCCGCCGAACGCGATATCGCACGCCAAGGCAAGCCGGCGCTCGCGGCCCAGCCAGTTCGCGGGCTGGGTGTTGGCGCCCATTTCGCTTAGAGAGGCGCGCACCGCATCCACCAGTTGGCGGTCGATGGCCGGATCGCGCGGATCGGCGATGAGGGTGAGAACGAAATCCATGGTCCGGGATATGCTCTAAGTTCACCCATTAACTAGCGAG
>CAZIVY010000683.1:0-3668 GCA_964542505.1 uncultured Rhodospirillaceae bacterium | reverse complement strand
CTTCGTGCTCTCGTGCAACCAGTTCTCGCGCCGGCGCGACTTCCCCGCCGACTATGACGCGATCGAGGGCAGCGACCCCGAAACCGTGATCTCGAAGGGCGGTTCGTGCATCGTCGGGCCCTTGGGCGAGGTGCTGGCCGGGCCGCATTGGGAGGGCGAAGCCATCCTCACCGCCGAGCTCGACCTCGGCGCCATCGCCGCCGGCAAATTCGACCTTGACGTGGTCGGGCACTACGCCCGGCCCGACATATTCCGCCTGCACGTGAACGAGCGGCCCATGCCGCCGGTGGTCTCCAATTCCGGCGAGCCGGGCGATCCGTTTACAGACAGCCGTGGCTAATACCGACTCTCATTGACGATGACTGTCCGCTTCGTCATGGCCGGGCGAAGACCCGGCCATCCATGTCTTTGATCTCATCTGCGTTTTAAGGCGTGGATGCCCGCGACAACCCCCGGGTCGAAGAGCCCGGGGGCCAGGCATGACAAGTAGGGAACAGCGAGACTTGGTATAAGTCTTACTCCGCCGCGTCGCGGCGGGCGAGCGTGGGCGCGGTTGCCCCTTGAAACCGAAGTTGGGGCACACCACATATAGTCGTTAAACGCGCACCGACGCGCGATCTCTATGATCCGGAGGTAACCATGGGACTCGCAAGCAGTACGCTTTCGACGATATTCAACGAGTTCGAGTGGAACACCAAATTTGCGACTTGGCACCGGCCGCCCTCCGACGCCGAGGAGGCGCGCATCCAGCGGGCGGCTCGGATGGTCGGTGATGTCATCCGCGCCGATGCTGATTTGAAGGCGCAAGGGATCGCGGTCGTTCCCCAGGGGAGTTACCACAACAACACCAACAAGCGCCTCGACAGCGACATGGACCTTTGCGCCCGGTACGAACAGCGCGTCGTCTGGTACTCGCCCGAGATGAATCTGACGCCACTGAACCTAAGTACCCTCGGGATCACACCGATGCCGATGGCCACGCTAGTGGGGAACGCGATTTGGCTGAAGAATAAACTTCAGAATGTCCTAGAGGACGAGTTTGGTGCGCGAAATGTCGCGCGAGGCAACAAGGCGCTGACCGTGCGGGGCATCGATGGCAGTCGCGTTGATGCCGACTTGGTGCCGGCGGTCGCGTATTGGCTTGTGCGACCGGGAGTGCTCGGTGAGCCATACGTGGTGAAGGGAGCAGCGATTTACGCCGATGGCGGGCGATGGATTTATAATTTTCCCGACCAGCACTACGCGCGTGGCGTCGAAAAAAACCAACGAACGGGCCGCAGGTACAAGCGCACCGTCCGAATCCTCAAGCACCTCAGCGATAATATTGGTCTTTCGAAGCCACCGAAGTCATTCTTCGTGGAAAGCTTGACCTACAACTGCCCCGACTGGGTGTTCACATATCATGACGGTTGGTACGAGACGATCACGCTCGCGCTCACTTGGATGCATCGGGAGGTGAGCAACCCGACGAGCTCGACGGCGCTTTTGGAGGCGAACGGAATCAAGCCGCTCTTCGGGGCCGGGCAACCTTGGACGGTGGCGGACGCCCAAGCGTTCACGTCGGCTGCGTCACGCACAATCTTAGCCCCATCTTAGCCCCCTAGCGGAAACGCGCGAAGTTGTATCGGATACTGCCGCCACGCGTCGTTGTCCCCTCGTTGGTCATACTCGGAGCCGGCCTTCTCGCTCTAGTAATGGCCTTAACGGAGTGGGTGTCCGGCGAGTCTGTCTCGTGGTGGCAATTGCCAAGGGCCGTGAGCATTGTGGCCGGACTGGCCACCGTCATAACCGGGTTCGTCGTCTCGTCGCTGTGGCGGCTCATCTGGCGATGCTTCCCCGCAATGAACAAGGTCGTGTTTCCCGACTTGAACGGCGAGTGGCGTGGCGATTTGCACTCCAACTGGGTTGATCAAGAGACGGGCCAGAGGGTTTCGCCGAAGGAGGTGGTGCTAACCATCTCGCAGAGTTGGTGGGATTTCTCCGTGCGACTAATTACCGACCAAGCCAGATCCTTTTCGACCCGCATCTATTTGGAGCGCGAGCCGGGAAGACGGGTCTTCCGTGTTTGGTACGCTTACGGGCACCGGCCCCGCCCGGAGTTCCGCCCTGGCAACCCTCCTCACGAGGGAATGGCCTACCTCGAATATGACGCCAACGAACCCAACGAACTATACGGCCAGTACTTTACCGACCGCGAGACGACAGGGAGCTTCGTCCTGAAGCGCCGTCGCTCCGCGCGCTAGTTTTTATTCCGCCGCGTCGCGGCGGGCGAGCGTGGGCGCGGGCGCGGAAAATGCTGCGTTGGCGCCCCAGGCCGGGATGGCGGCGCGGGCGCGGGCGGCACGCGCCATGTCGATGTCGGCGATGACGAAGCCGGGCGCTTCGCCCGCATCGGCCAGCACCTCGCCCCAGGGATCGACGATCAATGAGTGGCCAAAAGTGCGCCGCCCGCCGGGATGGGCGCCGCACTGGGCGGGGGCGAAGACGAAGGCGGCGTTTTCGATGGCGCGGGCGCGCAGCAGCACGTGCCAATGCGCCTTGCCGGTGGTGTGGGTGAAGGACGAGGGCACCGAGAGCCACGCCGCGCCCGCTTGCGCCAAAGCGCGGTAGAGATGGGGAAAGCGGAGATCGTAGCAGACCGTCATGCCCAGCATCCCCCAGGGGGTCGCCGCCAGGCACGCTTCGCCCCCGGGAGCGAAGCGATCGGACTCGCGGAACTTTTCGCCCGTCGGCAGATCGACGTCGAACATGTGGATCTTGTTATAGGCGGCGGCGATGGCGCCGTCGGGGCCGATAAGGAACGAGCGGTTGGCGACCTTGGCCTGCCGGGGCGGCGCAGCCGCCCTCGCCGTTACGTCTGGCGCGCCAAGCGCGCCGGGAATCTTGACCGCCAGCGAGCCGATGAGCAGCCAGACCTTCAACTCCGCCGCCAGCGCGCGCAGCGCTTTAAGCGCCGGGTGATCGGACTCGGTCTCGGCATGGTCCACCACTTGCGCGCCGGCGAAGGCCATGAAGGCGGTGTTTTCCGGGGTGGCGATGAAATCCGCGCCCGCGGCCCGCGCCTGGCGGATCAGCGCCTGGGCGGCGGCGATGTTCGCCGCCATGTCGTCCTGGGCGTTCAGTTGCACGCAGGCGAGCTTGAACGCGGTCATGCGCGGGGGTGAAGCAAGGGGTCGAGCTTTCCCTGCCGGTCGAGGGCGTGCAGGTTGTCGGAGCCGCCCACATGGCGGCCGTCGATGAAGATTTGCGGCACGCTGGCCGCGCCCCCGGCGCGGGCGATCATTTCGGCCTCGCGCGCGGGTTCGCTTTCGAGGTCGAACTCGGTGAATTCCTGGCCCTTGCGCTGCAACAGCGTCTTGGCGCGGGCGCAATAGCCGCACCAGGGACGGGTATAGATTTCGATCTTGGCCATGTCGTCAACCGCCGGGGATTTATATCGCGTCGGCGCCCTCGCGCACAACGCGGGCAAGAGTCAGCACATCCACCGCCGCCGCGCCCCCATCCTTCAAAGCGCGGGCGCAAGCCTCGGCGGTGGCGCCGGTGGTCATCACGTCGTCCACCAGCAGAACCCGCCGGCCCGCAAGCCCAGGCCGGGCGCTGCCGCGCACCTCGAACGCCCCCTGCACGTTCCGCCGGCGCTCAAGCGCGGTGCGCAAGCCTTGGCTGGG
>CAZIVY010000682.1:0-1780 GCA_964542505.1 uncultured Rhodospirillaceae bacterium | reverse complement strand
GACGAAGACGACGCTGGCGTCAGCGCCCAGGCGCTCCAGCGCCGGCATGTCGGCATAGCCCAGGCGAACGCGGTAGAGCGCCCGCGCCACCCACCGCGCCAGGGCATAGCCGACGCGGAAATAAACATAGGCGTTAAAGCTGGGCACGATTTCCCGCGCGTAATGGGTGACCCGCGCCATGGTCACGGCGCGCGGTTCGCCGCGCGCCTGCGCTTCCGCCTCCGCCGCCTCCATCACCTGGGGGTCGTAGACCAGGCGGTCGATCAGCACTTCGCGCTTGGTGAGCTTGAACGGCTCCAGCCTGAGCTTGAGGCGGACGTTGAGTTCGTCCACCACGCGGTCGAGGCGGCGGCGCACCAGCCAGCGCGCCCCCGGCAGCACCAGGCGGTCGGCGAGCGCTATCGCGGCGCCCACCGCCAAGACGACAATTAGCCAGAACGGTACCGCGACGGTGGCGGTCATGGGCGCGCCTTCCCTGCCGGCCGCGATCTTAAACAATGCGGGGCGGCGGGGCGAGCGTCGCCGGGGGCGCCCCAACGGGCTTCCGGAAAACCTCGCAACCGTCATCGCGAGGGGGCCCCTTCGACGCGCGCCTTGCCCTGAGAAGCCGCCACTAGGCGGCGTCTCGAAGGGGCGCGGCGCTCAGGGCAGGCTGCCGACGCGGCAATCCAGAAACAGGCGGATTCTCGCCATTTCCCTGGATCGCCACGGCCAGTCTGTGGCCTCGCGATGACGATCCGGAGGGTTTTTCAGCAGCCTGCTAACGGCGCACCCGCGGGGCTGGCGAAATACTCAATTGACCAACATGTAGGCGCCGGGCGCGTAGTCCGTGCAGATTTGTTGCAGCAGCCCCGGCAACGCACTGGCGATGGGCGTGGCCAGCGCGATGCCTTCGCCGCGCGCCAGGCTGGCGAGGAAGACATATGCCCCGGCGGTGTTTTCGCGGTTGTAGAACACCGAGAACACGGAAATGCCGTTGGCCAGAGCGTTGTCGGCGGCGGTGATGGCCGCCGGCTTGAGGCTGGTGGGGTTGGGTTCGCCGTCGCTGACCAGAATGATCGCCCGCTTGACGCCGGCGGCGGGCGGCACGGCCACGAACATCGAGGTGGCCATGTTCAGCCCGGCGGCGATGTTGGTGCCGCTGCAAGCCGGCATGCCGGCGTTGTTGCACACCTTCATCGCGTTGATCTTGGTCACCGTGGCGTTGTAACCTGTCTGCATCGCCTCCAGCGGCTTGTAATTGGTGCCGACGCCGGTGAATAGCGCCAGGCCGAAAAGCGACGCGCCGCTGGTGTCGGCATGCACGCAGTTGAGCATGGCGAGGTCGGCGGCGCGCGCGTCGGCGATTTCGTTGCCGAACGAAGACGTGACGTCCTGCGCGATGATGATGTCCCAAGGCCGCAGGCCGGAAACGATGGCGGCGGTGGCGCGCGCCGTCAGGTCGGCCTTGTTTATGCCGAGAACCGAAGCGAAAAAGGTCGGCGCCGCGTTGCCGTTCACCTGCGCCCGGCGGGTCGTGACCCGCACCGCGTCGTAGGGCGTGGCCCCGGCGGTGAATACCCGCGTCGTCTTGTTCCATTGACCGACGATCACGTCGGCATCGGCCAGCACGGTGCCGTGAGTGTTCGCCGGCATGTTATTGGCGGCGAAACTTTGCGCCGCGATGCGCGCCGTCGTGGCGGTCGACAGATCGCGGATCGCCGATAGCGCCGCCGCGTCCGCGGACGCCTGCAACTGGTTTTGCAGCACGTAGAGGTAACTGGCGTCGATGGCGAAACTG
>CAZIVY010000681.1:0-3504 GCA_964542505.1 uncultured Rhodospirillaceae bacterium | reverse complement strand
TCACCTTGCGCAGCGGGCGCAGCGCCGGCTCGGTGGCGCGGAAGAGGAAATCGCCCACGGCGTAGACGAAGCGGTTCTGGGTATTGACCACGTTGAGCGCGGCGAGCCAGCTCATGATCGCCGAGATGACGAGCACCCAGATGTAGAGGGAAATCAGCGTGTCGATCAGGTTGAGGAGAGAGTGCATTGCAACCCTGCGGGATAAGGGCGGTTGAGGCTGCCAAAACATATACTTGTGGACGGCGTGCGCAACCCGTGTTTGGCGGCCCTGTTGGCGTGAAGAATCCCTGTTGGCGAAAAAAAAGTGGGTTCGCGGCCCAGGCGGGGGGTTCGTCTTGACAGTGAATGGGGGTGCCGCCACACTCCGCGCGCCTCGCGGGGCCGTAGCTCAGATGGGAGAGCGCCTCGTTCGCAATGAGGAGGTCAGGGGTTCGATTCCCCTCGGCTCCACCAACCGCGGGGGCTCCACCAACCGCGGGCGCGGCGCGGGAATGGTCCCGGGGTCCGCGCTGCCATTATCCTGACCATGCCGCCGGCTTCGCCCGCGCCTAGCGCACGCCCAGTGTTACGATTCTGACCGTTCGTTCCCGAACCGTCAGAATCGTAACACTAGCAAAATCAAAACGATGTGTTGTGGTTCCAATGCGTTGATTGGGAATCAAGCGTTGAAACCACAACACTAGCAGTGCGGCCGGCGCCTGACCCGGTGCGCTACGGGCTAATCTTCCGGGCGCCTGGGTCGGCGAGACCGAAGCAATCGGCGAGCCGCCGCCGCACGGCCTCGCGGTCGTCATCCCCTAATCGCCCGAGGCGGCGGCCAATCAGTTCCACGTCGAGGGTGAACAGCTTCAGGCGAACCACGCAGGGCGTGCCAAGACCAGGACTTTGGAGGTCCGCCACGGCGTGATCGCTGGGCCACGCGTTTTGCGCGGCGGTGGTAATCATGGCCAGAGCGACGTGCTTGTGCCCGCTGTTGAACGCGCGGGGCGAGATGACGAGGGCGGGCCGCCGCTTGGCCTGGGCGCGGTCGGAAAATGGGAAGGCGACGACGACGGTGTCGAACTGCTCAAAGGTCACGCCAGGCCTTTTCATCGCCGGCGCTGTTCCACTCGCCGAGTCCAGATTCTACCGCCCGCAGATAATCGTCCGCGGGGCCGACGACCTTGCGCAGAACGATGCGGTCGCCCACGATTTCGAGCATCACCGTATCGCCTTCGCGGATGCCGCAGCGCTCCCGCAGCCGCTTGGGGATGGTCATCTGGCCCTTGGCGGTCACTCGCGCGGTTTCCATGGCGAATTTTCCCTGAAGTAAGGAAATCTTACAAATAAGAATATCGTACTTTGGCCCGATTGTCAATGCGTGTGCCCGTCGAGTGTTGGTGACGCACGAGATATCCGCCTTTCGTAGCGCGTGAGTTGTCCGCCATGTTCGCCGCTGTTCCAGGAGGGGGCGACGCGGCGGACCCAGCCGGAACGACGTCCCCGCCGCTGCCCTGAGCGCCCAGCTCGCGGAGCCCGCCAGGGAAGTTGGCAATATCCCTGGCGAGTTCAGCGCCGGCGAATGGCGCCAAGTCATGGCCAAGATGCTATTTTGAAACGGATATTGACATACGTGGCCACAAGTAGCTACGATGATTCCCATGCGCTCCATTGGCATAAAAGCGTTGAAAGACAGGCTCAGCGAGTATGTTCGCCTGGCGGCGAGCGGCGAAACCGTTTTGGTTACCGACCGCGACCGCGTCGTGGCCGAACTGGTGCCGCCACGCACGGATCGCAGCCCGCTTCTGGCCGACGCCATGCTGGCGGACGCCGTGCGCGAGGGCTGGATCTCGCCGCCGGCGCTGCCCGGCGGGGTGCCGCCGAGGTCGCCCGTGGCGCCGTTCGACACGCTGATGCACGAACTGGCCGAGGAACGCGAAGGCCGGTGATCTATCTCGACACCTCGGTCGCGCTCGCCCACCTGTTCGCCGAGGACCGCTCGCCGCCCGAAGCGCTCTGGCGGCAACCGCTGGTGGCCAGCCGGCTGCTCGAATACGAATTGTGGACCAACGTAAACGCTCGCGGCCGCGGCCCGTCGCATGGCGAGCATGTCCGCTTGCTGCTCGGCCGGGTGTCTCTGATCGAACTCGCGCCGCCGGTGCTGGAGCGGGCGCTGGAGCCGTTTCCGGCGCGCGTGCGAACCTTGGACGCGCTGCACCTCGCGTCGATCGAATTCCTGCGCGCCCGCCGGCAAACGGTCGAGCTGGCGAGCTACGACGAGCGGCTCCTCGCCGCCGCTCGCTCGCTCGGGATTGCGCTGTTCAAGCTGTGACGCGCCGGGTGGCCGCCGGCGCCGGTTTCGTTTCGGGTTTGCCGCCCGCCGCTGCTCGCAACTCGCGCTTCACGTCCGAGGGCAATCCGTTCCAGCGGCGGTTGGCCAGCGCGCCATACAGGGCATAGAGGCAGACCACCGTCACCTCGGCGGGGCGTTCGTGCTTCAGCCGGCGGTAGGCAGCGACGGCACCCGTACGGCGCAGGTCGGCTTCAGTCTTGATGCCGATGCCGGTTAGCCAAAGGGCGGTCTTCGGCCCGATGTTGGGCAGGTTCGCGAGCTTCAGGCTTCCACCCAGCTGGCGTTAGCGCGCGGACTCAACCAGGGTTTGGCACATAGCGCCAGCCTTTGAGAACCGCCTGGATGTCACTGTCGGACAAAGGTTGGCCCACTGACCCGCAGTAAAAGCCTGACACGTCATAATTGCTGCCGCTGGAGGCACCCGTCGCACCGGCACCCATCCCCGCCCCCCCCAAGAGATTTAAACCAAATGCATTTCGCGCCATCGACAGAAAAGCGAGTACGCACGTGGGGTAGCGTTCGACTTTGCCCGCCTTGGTCGGCGGTTTCGATGGTAATGGTCCGATCCTTGAGGAATGGAACCGACCCCTTGATCACCGCCTCGTCGACAATATTTTCGCGTGTCCAAATGTATCCCGGCCTCAAGACCGTCAGATAAACTTGCGCACGGGGATAGTTTGCGTTCCACTTCACCTGTGCGGCGTAAGATTTCTCAGTTGTATAGCTTGGATTCCAGCCGTAGAACTCGAATATCTCTCGTCCGCCGTTCAAACCCGGCATGTCGAGCACAAGCTTTGAGTCTTGCCTGGTAATCGTCTTGGTTGTGCTTTGCTGCGCCATTGTGGTCGCCGGCATGAGGAACAGCGACGCCACTACGACGACTGATATTGCGTTCGTCGTCATCGCTTTTCTCCTTTCGCTTGCTATCTCCTTCGCGCGCCGCGCCGCTTCAGGCGGCGCCGCGGTTCATGCGGTTGTCCACCAGGTCCTTGACCACGCCGGGATCGGCCAGGGTGGAGGTGTCGCCCAAATTGCCGAATTCGTTCTCGGCGATCTTGCGCAGGATGCGGCGCATGATCTTGCCCGAGCGCGTCTTGGGCAATCCCGGCGCCCATTGGATCACGTCGGGCGTGGCGATGGGGCCGATCTGCTTGCGCACCCACTGGGCCAAT